>CAYOUP010000101.1:0-9784 GCA_964407125.1 uncultured Hyphomicrobiaceae bacterium
CTAGTGCATTGACACATTCACATGGTTCATGCGTCAGCGCACTAGCTCTTTGTTTTGCATCAATTTTACCAAGACTCCGGCTGGAGCCTCCGTTTGGATCGATGCGCTAGGCTTGCCCCGGCAACACATACCGATGGTCTATCGGCATTTTGTTAGGCCCGCGGATGATGCCCGCGAACGACAGATAATTATGCCGCGCAAGCCGATCGCAGCACGCGATTGACCTGCGGGCAGGCCTCAGCCGCCCGCAGGTCTTCGCTACGCATTGACCGCGTTCAATGCGTTCCCTCTGTCAGCTTGTATGTCCGCAGGAAAACCTGTCGTTTATGGATGCGGATCAGAACTTCTGCATCTGATCACATGAGCACCCCAAAAATTGCCAAGGAGGAAAATCGCACTCGCAACCCAAGGTTGTCAAAAATTTCTTTAAATTTATCCCCATTCATTTTTGTAATTTTTTGCAATCAGTTCGGCAACCGTTCATCAAGCGGGCACTACCTTGGTTTCTGTCTGTGGACATCGCCTTGCGATGACGTATGCTGCCTGATCGATCTGTTGATCGCGGCGCTTGCGTCAAATGCTTGCGCACCCAAACGCCTCAGGGGAATATCCATGCCGATCTCGCTGCGTCCCGCCATTCTTCTCCTCGCCGTCCTTTTTTCCGCTGTAAACGCTCCAGCCAGGGCACAGAATTTCCTTCTGCCGGATACGGAACAGGCGGCGGCCGAATTTGAAACCTATCTGAAGGCGCAATGGCCCACCAAGGGCAACAACGAGAAAGGCTGGCGGAGCCGGGGCGCTGCCGCCATGAAGGATAACGACCCGCGATCTGCAGCCGGCTTTTATGCCTCCGCCGCAGTGTTGGCTCCTGACAATGCCGATAGCTGGCTGCAACTCGCACGGGCCTATCTCGCTATCCAGACACAGAATTACAACGAGCAAAGCAGTTTCCGCAACAGCGCGACGTCCGCCGCCTATCTCTCCTATCAGCGCGCCGGGAAAGACAGTCTGAAGGCGCTGGCCCTCTCTGCGCTTGGAGAAAGTTTTGCCGCGCGCTCGATCTGGCGGCCCGCCATCGAAGCTTATCGCGAAAGTCTTCGCCTGCAGGACAATGCCGATATTCGCGTGGTATTCGACCAGATCGTCGCTGAACACGGTTTCCGCATGCTCGACTATACGGTGGACTCCGATTCCGCCACGCCGCGCATCTGCCTGCAATTCTCAGAGTCTCTTGCGCCGGGACGTATCGACTTCGCCAAATATGTTTCCCTGAATGGCGAAGACCCGGCAGGCGTGCGTGCCGAAGACAGCCAGCTTTGCGTTGACGAATTGCTGCATGGCCGTCGCTATACGCTTCGCGTCCGTGAAGGTCTGCCGTCGGCCGTTGGCGAATCGCTGCCGAAATCCATCGACCTGACGGTCTATGTCCGCGACCGCAAACCGGCGGTCCGCTTTACGAGCAATCGCTATGTGCTGCCGCGCAACGGCCAGCAGGGCGTGCCCGTCATCGCGATCAATACGAAATCGGTCAAGGTCGAGATCTACCGCATCGGCGACCGCCAGATCACGGATGAAGTTCTCGACGGCTCGTTCGGTCAGCAGGTTTACGGCTATGAGGCGCAGCAGCTCGAAAACAGCCGTGGCGAGAAGCTCTGGACGGGCGAAATGCCGGTCAACACCGAGCTGAACGAGGAAACCACAATTGCGTTTCCGATCGACGAATTGCTGCCGGATCTGAAGCCCGGCCTCTACATCATGACCGGTCAGCCCGCGGAGTCCGCTGATGAATATTCCGAGCGGGCGACACAATGGTTCGTCGTTTCCGACCTCGGATTGACGGCCATGAACGGTGCGGATGGCGTGCATGGCTTTGTGCGTTCGCTGACCGATGCTAAGGCCAAGCAGGGCGTCGAAGTCCGGCTGCTGGCGCGCAACAATGAAGTGCTGGCGACGGCGACGACTGACGAGAATGGCTATGTCCGCTTCGATGCCGGTCTGGCGCGCGGCAAGGGCGGGCTTTCGCCTGCGCTGCTGGTCGCACGCGAAACAAATGGCGATTACGGGTTTCTCGATCTGACCCGCGCGGCGTTCGACCTCTCCGACCGCGGCGTAGGCGGACGGCAGACCCCGGGCCCGCTCGATGCGATGCTGTTCACCGAGCGCGGTGTTTACCGCCCCGGCGAGACCGTCTATCTGACGGCGCTCTTGCGCGACAGTCTCGGCAAGGCGGCGCATGGTGTTCCGCTGACGCTGAAAATCCTGCGTCCGGACTATGTCGAGTTCCGCCGCGAGCTGTTGCAGGACGAGGGCGATGGCGGGCGCAGCCTGTCGCTTGATATACCGAATGCGGCGATGACCGGCACATGGCGCGTCTCCGCCCATGCCGATCCGAAAGGCCCTGCCATCGGCGAGGTGGCGTTCCTGGTCGAGGACTACACGCCGGAGCGCCTCGAAATGACACTCAAGCCTGCCGCTGAAGTCATAACCGAGGAACATGGTGTCGATATCGCCGTCAATGGCCGTTATCTCTATGGCGCCCCTGCATCGAACCTCGTGCTTGAAGGCGAAGTCACTGTCAGTGAAAACAGGAACGGCCGCAAGGGTTACGAGGCCTATACGTTTGGTCTCGATGACGAGAAATTCGCCGCAGAGAGAAATCCGCTCGAAGATCTTCCTTTGACGGATGAAAAGGGCGCAGCCACACTCGTTGCCAAACTTCCCGCTCTGGCGCAAACGACGCAACCACTTGAGGCGAGGATCGCGGTCCGCCTCCGCGAGCCAAGCGGGCGCGTGCTCGCCGAAACGGTCGAGTTGCCCGTGCGCCCCGCCAAACCATCAATCGGCATCAAGCCGGAATTCTCCGGCGATCATGCGGGTGAAGGCGCAGGCGACAAGGCGTTCGACATTGTCGTGCTGGACCGCGACGGAAATCCCGCAGCGATGAAGGGGCTGCAATGGGAGCTGGTAAGGCTTGAACGGCGCTTTCAGTGGTACAACCGGGACGGACGCTGGGACTATGAAACCGTCACTTATGTCCGCAAGGCCGCGAACGGGACCGTCGATGTCGAGGCCGGAAGCCCCACCCGGATAAAAGTTCCGGCAGGTTATGGCCGTTTCCGGCTTGAAGTGACCGCACCGGGCAGCCAGGCGCTTCCTGCAAGCCATAGTTTTTATTCCGGCTGGTATGTTTCCGAAGGCAGCGAGACGCCCGACATTCTCGATGTCGCGCTTGACAAACCCGCCTATAAGCCGGGCGAGACGGTTCAGGTCAAGATCACGCCGCGTATGGCGGGCGAGGCTATTGTCGCCATCGTCAGCGACCGAATCCTCGCGATGAAGACTGTCTCCGTTTCCGAAAGCGGTGCGGCGGTCAGCTTCGAAACCGGGAAGGACTGGGGCCCCGGCGCATATGTGCTGGCCCAACTCTATCGCCCGATGGACAGCAAGGCCAAGCGCATGCCTAACCGCGCTATCGGCGTAAAATGGATCGGCTTTGACGCCAGCGATAATACGATCGGCATCAGCCTCGACCTGCCGGAGAAGCAGCGGCCCAACCGTGCACTGTCCATTCCGGTACAGCTTTCCGGGCTGGATAGCGGCGAGACGGCGAAAATCACGATTGCTGCTGTCGATGTGGGCATTCTCAATCTGACGGATTATGAAGTACCGAAACCGGACAGTTATTATTTCGGGCAGCGCCGCCTGGCGACGGAGATCCGCGATCTTTATGGACGGCTGATCGACGGCATGCAGGGTGTGCGCGGCACGATCCGCTCCGGCGGTGATGGTGCGCCATCCGGTCTTGCCATGCAGGGGCGGCCTTTGAGCGCCGAGCCGGTCGCCTTCTATTCCGGCATCGTGCAGGTCGGCGAGGACGGCAAGGCCGAGGTATCTTTCGATCTTCCCGCCTTCGATGGTACGCTGCGCGTCATGGCGACGGCATGGAACGCGGGCAAGCTTGGCCATGCTACCAGGGACATCGTCATCCGTGACCCGCTAGTCGTTCAGGGCACGCCGCCGAAATTCCTGATCATCGGTGATACGTCCGAATTGCATCTCAGTATACGGAACGTCGAAGGACCGGAGGGCAATTACCAACTCTCCGCGCTGAGCGACGGCACGGTCTCCATCCCCGAGGCGGATGCGACGCAAAGCTTCGCGCTCAAATCGGACGAGCGGAAGGACATCGCGCTGCCATTGTCGGGCGACGCCCTTGGCGATGCGTCCATAGAGGTGATGCTCAGCGGCCCTGAAGGACAGGTCATCACGCGCACCTATGCGCTACAGGTGAAGCCGGCCGCGCCGAATGTCTCAAGGCGCACGGTGCAAACGCTTGCCGCCAATAATGGATCGCTTCGCGTCACGTCCGATCTTGTCGCCGATCTCATCCCCGAGACCGCGCGCGTAACGATCAGCGCCGGTCCGGCCGCATCGCTCGATGTGCCGGGGCTCCTGCTGGCGCTCGACCGCTATCCGCTCGGCTGCGCGGAGCAGACCGTGAGCCGCGCCTTGCCGCTGCTCTATCACAATGAAATCGCCGATTCTTTCGGGTTATCCGGCGATGAAGGCGCCAAGAAGCGGATACAGGCAGCCATAGACCGGCTTGCCCTGCTACAGGACTCTAGCGGTTCGTTCGGTCTTTGGTCGCCGAGCGGCTATGACCTCTGGCTCACCGCCTATGTCACGGACTTCCTGACCCGCGCGCAGGAAAGCGGCTATCGCATCCGTTCGACTGTTCTGGAAAGCGCGCTCGACCGGCTGAAAAACTCAGTCAATTATGCGGGAGAATTCGAAAAAGGCGGGGAAGAACTGGCTTATGCGCTTTACGTTCTCGCCCGGTCCGGACGCGCGGTCGTCGGCGATTTGCGCTACTACACCGATGAAAAGCTTGAAAATTTCGCCACTCCGCTGGCTCAGGCCCAGCTTGGTGCAGCGCTTGCCATGTATGGCGACAAGGAACGCGCTGAACGCGCTTTCAACGCCGCCCTGCGTTCTCTTCAGCCGGAGCCGGAACCGAAATTCAGCGCCTATCGCAATGACTTTGGTAGCTCGCTGCGTGACGGCGCGGCCGTGCTGACGCTCGTTTCCGAAACCCACACTCTGACGAACAGCACGTCCAACCTGCTGGACCTTGTCAATCGCCGCCGCGCCGCGAAATCGGGCACCAGCACACAGGAAAATGCCTGGCTGCTCCTGGCGGCGAAAGCGCTGATTGACGAAAGCCGCGATCTGACCATTGAGGTCGAGGGCAAGTCGCAAACCGGTCCCGTCCAGCGGGTTATCGGCGCGGCTGATCTCGCTGATACGCCATTCGTCCTCAAGAACAGGGCAGACAGGCCTATCGACGCAACCGTGATCGTCAACGGCGCGTCGGCAACGCCCGAACCGGCTTCATCCTCCGGCTTCACCATCGAGCGCCGGGTCTACACGACCGCTGGTGAAGAAGTCAGCCTCGCCAATGTAAAGCAGAATGACCGTTTTGTCGTTGTCCTTAATGTCAGTGAAACGGAGGCGAAACTCGGTCATATCATCGTCGAGGATCGCCTGCCCGCCGGTTTTGAGATTGAGAACCCGCGTCTTGTGAAAGGCAGCGATCTGAGCGCCCTCTCATGGCTTGGCAATCCCGCTGATCCGGCGCATACGGCGTTCCGTGATGACCGTTTCCAGGCAGCTTTCTCGGAAACCAGCAGCAGGGATAAATTGACGCTAACGACCCATACAATGGCCTACATCATGCGGGCAGTCATACCGGGCGAGTACACCCATCCCGGCGCATATGTCGAAGATATGTACCGGCCTGAGCGCTTTGCCCGCACCGAGCCGGGCAAGGTGAAGATCTCGCGCTGAGACTGAGCTGGCGGACATGCGAGCATGATCGGCACGGTAATCAGACAGCTGAAAATCCATCGCCTTGCGCGCATCAAAGGCATTGTGCGCAAGGCGGCGGTGGCCGCCGTCATCGGTGTTGCCGCAGTAGCGGGCGCATATCACGCCTCGCTCTACTGGCTCGGCCCGCCGCCGCTCGCCGCCGCCGAAGTCAGCTCACGGCTGGTGCTCGATCGCAATGGCAGGCTGCTGCGTGCTTTCACGACGCCGAACGATCTCTGGCGTCTGCCTCTCACAACTGACGAGGTCGATCCGCGCTATCTGCAATTGCTCCTCGCTTATGAAGACAAGCGCTTTTACGAACATGACGGCGTTGATCCGCTCGCGATCAGCCGTGCAGTCTGGCAGCTTCTGCACAACTGGCGTGCGATCTCCGGCGGATCGACCCTGACCATGCAGACGGCGCGGCTGCTGGACGACCGGCCAACGCGCTCCTATATCGCCAAGATCGGGCAGATGTTCCGCGCATGGCAGCTCGAAGGCCGCATGACCAAGCGCGAAATTCTTGAGCTGTACATGCGGCTCGCGCCGTTCGGCAGTAACATCGAGGGCGTTCGCGCAGCGTCGCTCGCCTATTTCGGCAAGGAGCCGAAACGCCTGACCATTGCCGAAGCGGCCCTGCTTGTCGCGCTCCCACAATCGCCGGAACGCCGCCGCCCCGACCGTTTTCCCAAAGCCGCGCTTGAAGCCCGCAATCGCGTTATCGACCGCGCGGCTGAGGCGGGCGTCATCAGCCTCGCGGAAGCCGACTTCGCCAAAAGTCAGAGACTCGCCGCGCGCCGACACCCGTTTCCGGCGCTTGCCGCGCATTTGTCTGAACGCGAGATCGCGGCATTGCAGGACGATGTCATCAGGCTGACGGTCGACGCCGATCTTCAGGCGACTGCGGAAATGATCGCAAGCCGTCATGCCGAGAAGGCCGGACCGCGATTGTCCGCCGCCGCCCTTGTCATCGACCATCGAACCGGCGAGGTGCTCGCCCATGTCGGTTCGGCTGACTATTTCGATTATGCACGCAACGGTCCGATCGACATGACGCAGGCCGTTCGCTCACCCGGATCGGCACTGAAACCGTTTATCTACGGCCTTGGTTTCGAAACTGCGCAGGCCCATCCGGATATGTTGATCGAGGACCGGCCCGCGCGCTTCGGCAGCTATGCGCCGGAAAATTTCGACGACACCTATCGCGGTACGGTGACGATGCGGCAAGCCTTGCAGTACTCGCTCAATGTGCCTGCAGTCAAAATCCTCGATGCGATCGGTCCGGCGCGGCTTGCTGCGCGTTTCAATCAGGCCGGTTTCGACTTCGAAATGCCGCGAAATCTGGCCGTGGCGCTTGGCGGGGTTGGCCTGACCTTGGAACAGATGGCGCGGCTTTATGCAGCGCTCGCGCGCGGCGGCGAACCGGTCAAATTGCATTATCTCGTCGGCGACAAGGACAATTTCACCGCCGCGCGGCGGCCTCTGCTCGACCCTGCGGCGGCGTGGTATGTGGCCGACATTCTCATCGGCGCGCCGCCTCCCGTCCACACTAAAGGCGGCGGCATCGCGTTCAAGACGGGAACATCCTACGGTTATCGCGATGCATGGGCCGCCGGTTTCGATGGCCGCTATGTCATCGTCGTCTGGCTGGGGCGGCCCGATAATACACCGACGCCCGGTCTGACCGGCCTGACCAAAGCTGCACCGTTTCTGTTCGATCTGTTCGCGCAGCTCGACGGTGAGCGCGTCGCCTTGCCGCCTCCCCCCAAAGGCGTCATCCTCGCGGCCAATGAGGAGCTTCCGCCACCGCTTGTGCGGTTCCGCGAGTCGGCAGGAACGAACAGCCTGGCTCAGGACACGGCCAATCCTCCAGTCCACATCGCTTTTCCGCCTGACCGGGCCGAGCTCGAACTTGTTCAGGAGAGCGACGGCGACACGCTGCCCGTAGCGCTGAAGGCGGAAGGCGGTGTCCTTCCGCTGACATGGCTGGTGAACGGTGCGCCGATCGACGCCACGCCGAATCGGCGCGAGGCATTCTGGCTTCCAGAAGGCAAAGGTTTCGTGCAGCTATCGGTCATTGACGCGAAAGGCAATGTCGACCGTGTCACCGTGCGCTTGCGTTGAAGGATGGTCAGTCAACGGATTGTCTGCGGAACGATCCAGATAAGCGGCTTCGTTTAAAAGCTGGCGACAATCATGTTGAAGATCAGGCCGAGCCCATATCCAACAGGCCAGACGGATAGCACCGCTATCTCATAACGGAAGTTGTTCAGCTCCTCCTTCCTGTTGAAGATGAACATGACGACCACGGCCGGCAGCATATGGATTGCGACCGCCGCAATCGCTCCGTCCACGCCGAAATATCTGTAGAGGCCGAAAAGGAAGCCGAACAGCCCAAGACAATTGATGATGTTTATGACGGCTGTCAGATGCGGCTTCCCGAGTGCCATATAAGCGGCCATCGTGATGGTGTATCGGGCGAAAATCAAAAGGAAGCTCAGAATCGACAGCATCTGTCCGGCGGCGAGATACCGGTCGTCATAGAGGATTTCGATGATCGCCGGGCCGCTTGCGAACAGGCCGCCAGCTATGAGTACGACCATCAGATCCAACGGCAGCCGGAGGCGGAAATATTTGCGGCGGAAGCTTTCACCCTCATTGCGGCGTGCTTCACTGAGAGCGGGCAGCAGTACGGACCAGATCATGTTCGATGCCAGCATCTCGAAGAGCATGGCGAAGTTTAACGCAATCGAGTAGAGCCCCAGCGTCGTGCTACTCACGAGACCGCCGAGCACGAGCCGGTCGGCTTGCATACTCAGCACGGAGGCAGCGGATGAGAGCAGCACCCAGGAACCATATCTGGCGATTTCCGAACGCGCTTCCTTGTCCAACGAGAACCTGTTACGGACGCCGGGTAGCATTATGTGGCTCAGGATAGTTACAAGAAGAGCACTGACCATACCGCTTGCGACCAGAGCCCAGATGGTCTGTAAGAGGATGCCGAGCAAGACCATCGCGAAAAAGCCAACCGTCTGCCCGATCAGCTTCATGGCCGTAAAGCGCTTGAGGGCGAGATTCCTTTCCGCCGTGATCGTATTGGTTGACTCGAAGCCGTTGATCACCACGCTGAGCGACACCACGGCAAGCACGAGCGGCAAATCCGGGGATGCCCAAGCCGAGTCGGCTGCGAAAAGACCGATGCCGATCGCCTTCGGCAACATGATCGCGATCAGCACGAGCGCCGCGGCGACGACGACGCTGCGGATGATCTGGATCGTCCAGGCTGTGTTCAGCAGTTCGGGATCATTGCCACGGGGGCTTTGGATGATTGCAGGGCGAAGGCCAACATCGAGTAGCAGGAACAGTGTGATCTGAACGGACAGCACGATGCTCATAATGCCGAACATTTCCGGAGCGAGCAGGCGTGTCATGATCAGACTGCCCACGAGACGGAGCACCTGGGTCACGATCATGGCGAATGCCGTCCATCCGATCGCAATGGCGATGCGGCCGGTGAGCATTTGCATGGCTCTGGAATAAAGTCCGGCCAGTCTTTGCTTCATTTCCTGAAGACGGGTTTCTGCAGGCTGATTGTCGTCAGGATGATCAAGAGAGGTTTCAGTCACGCCGGTTATTTCACCTCTCCTGGAAACGAGTGGTTCGACTGATACATTTGCAAATGAGGGTGCGTGACGGGGATGCTAATGTTTCAGTCATAAGAACCACTGGCTAAGTATATGTTTATAGTGGAGTTTTTGAATTTGACATTTGAGCACGAAGCTGGCCGCAACCGGGATTTCAAATGTCAAATTCGCTCCACTAGCAAGGAGTTCAACGGTCAGCTAAAGCATCAGACCGAAAAGTGGCACCCACTTTTCGGATAAATCTGATGCCAAAACAAAAGATTAGAGCGGCA
>CAYOUP010000102.1:0-9734 GCA_964407125.1 uncultured Hyphomicrobiaceae bacterium
GCATGCGTGTATCCCAGAGCGTCTGCCTTCTGAAAGGACGCAAATGCAATTTCGCCATGCGATTAACCGGACGATGACGGCGAGCGAATGGGGACTCTTGATCTTTCTTTCGCTGCTCTGGGGCTCGTCATTCATTTTCAATGATATTGCCGTCCGGGAACTGCCGACACTGACCGTTGTGGTGACGCGCGTCTTCTTCGCCGCTCTGATCCTGT
Organism: uncultured Hyphomicrobiaceae bacterium; assembly: GCA_964407125.1. GTDB lineage: Bacteria > Pseudomonadota > Alphaproteobacteria > Rhizobiales > Rhodomicrobiaceae > JAHQVI01. The sequence continues at coordinate 216 of CAYOUP010000102.1, forward strand.
ATGCGGTCACGCGCCTTGCAGGAATTGCGATGCCGACGGACTGGCGCATCTGGCGTTCGCTGCTCATACTCGGCCTTGTCAATAACGCGCTGCCCTTTTGCCTCATCGTGTGGGGGCAGACGCATATTGCGGCGGGTCTCGCTTCGATCCTCAATGCAACGACGCCGCTATTCGGCGTGGTCGTCGCGCATTATTTCACCGGCGACGAGAAACTGACGGCAGGGCGGCTGGCGGGCGTCATCACCGGTTTTGCCGGCGTCGCAGTCATGATCGGCGCGGATGCCCTGCAATCCCTTGGGGTCAATGTGTTAGCCCAACTCGCGATCCTGTCAGCGACGTTCTGCTATGCCGTCGGAACCATATACGCGCGCCGGTTCCGGGGGCTGGGTCTGTCGCCGCTGGCGACGGCAACCGGACAGGTAACCGCTTCGAGCATCCTGCTCGTTCCCGTGATGCTGATTGTTGATCAGCCATGGAGCTTGCCCGTTCCGAGCATGGCGGCTATCGCTTCGTTGGCAGGTGTGGCCACGCTTTCCACGGCTCTTGCCTACATCATCTATTTCCGCATCCTCTCAACCGCCGGAGCCACTAATCTGCTTCTGGTGACATTTCTCATACCCATCACGGCCATTTTCCTGGGCATTCTCCTTCTTGGCGAAACGCTCTATCCGAAGCAGATTGCGGGCATGGTGATGATCGGAGCGGGGTTGGCACTGATCGATGGGCGTCCTGTGCGGTTCCTGGGACGCGCATTCTGAATTACAGCTATTTTGCGCTGCCATCCTCTTGAGCCGACATTCAGCTAATGCTACCAATCTGGCATGAGGGATCGTGAGATGCTTTCTGCGCTCACGCTTGGTTTCCAAGCGTAAGAGTCGGAACACTAGACGAGAAGAGCGGATGTTACGACGCGTCTTGACTGCTTTACTCATCGCCGCCGCGCCGATTGCCGCGAAGGCGGGCCCGGCATTGGTGATCGACGCGAAAACCGGGCTGGTTCTCTATTCGGAAGATGCCGATCGCCTCTGGCATCCGGCCTCGCTCACCAAGCTGATGACGGCTTATATCGCCTTCGAGGATTTGCGCGATGGCAAGATGACCATTCAGAGCGAGCTGACCGTTTCCGAACATGCGCACAAGGAGCCGCCGAGCAAGATCGGTTTGCCCGTCGGAGCCAAATTGAGCATGGATCTGGCTCTCAAGGCGTTGATCATCAAATCGGCGAATGATGTTGCCGTCATGGTTGCCGAGGGCATAGGGGGCAGCGAGCAGGCTTTTGTCGAGCGCATGAATAAGACGGCGGCCCGGCTTGGCATGACACGCACAAAATATTTCAATGCGAACGGATTGCCGGATGACGGTCAGGTGACGACCGCGCGCGACCTGGCTATTCTCGGCCAGCGCATTTTGAAGGAATTTCCCGAATGGAGCTATCTGTTCAATATGAGATCCTTCAAGATCGGGAACCGGACGTTGGGCACGCATAATAGCCTGCTCAAGACATTCGAGGGCGCGGACGGCATGAAGACCGGTTTCATCTGCGACTCGGGCTTCAATCTCGTTGCCAGCGCGACGAGAAACGATATCAGCGTTATTGCGGTCGTGCTTGGGGAACGCTCAAACCGGGAACGGACGGCTCGTGCGGCGGAACTGATAGAGCACGGATATGATTTTCACGGATGGAAGGAGATGTTCTCCGCCCGTCTGGATCAGGTGGCGGTCGAAGACATCGCAGACAATACGCCTGGGGATATGAGCCAGATCGTCTGCCGGAGATGATCCATTGCGCGGGACGCCGCAGAAAACGCCTCGGAGTGGCAGAAGCTGTCCCGGTTAGGGAATGCTGTCCTGATCCGATGCCAGCTTGAACGAAGCATCGAGTTTTACGAGCGTCGCTGCGATCTCACAAAGTCTAGCCGGCGCTGACAGTCGAAGCGATCTTATTCCACTGGCGGCTGATCCACGAGCCCGTATCCTCACGGGGCTCAAGCCCCTTGGACTCCAGAAGGACGTAGGCGTCCTTGTACCATTTGCTGTTTGGGAAGTTGTGGCCCAGCACGGCGGCGGCGGTCTGTGCTTCGTTGACGATACCGAGCGTGTAATAACACTCGGTCAGGCGCATCAACGCTTCCTCGACATGCGCCGTTGTCTGGTAATCGCTGACCACGGTACGGTAACGGTTGATCGCCGCAAGATACTGCGCGCGTTCCTGATACCAGCGTCCGACACTCATTTCCGATGCCGCGATGATATCGCGCGCCAGACGGATGCGCTTGCGGGCCTGTTCGGCATATTTGCTGTCAGGATAGCGATTGATCAGCGTTTCAAGCTCGACAATCGCTGCTTTTGTATCGCTCTGGTCGCGGGAGGCATCGTTGATTCGCTCGAAATAAGCCTCGGCAATGATGTGCTGCGCCAGCGCGGCTTCCTTCGTTCCCGGGTGGAGCGTCAGATAGCGCCGGGCTGCCGCCACGGCTTCGGGCTGCTTGCCTGCCTTCTGATAGGAATAGGCCGCCATAAGGATCGACTCGCGCGCTTCCGGCGAATAGGGATGCTGCCTGTCGACTTCCTCGAATTTTTTGGCTGCACTGGAATATTTTTCGTCATTCAGCTCGGCATTGGCTTCCTTGTAAAGCTCAGGCGCGGCTTTGGTTTCAACCGTGGGAGCGGCATCTTCACCGAAGAGCGAGCCCGAACAGCCGGAAAGAAGACCGGCGACAATTGCAAGAACAGCCAATATTGCAGGATGCCGAATATTCATAATGGTCCTGTTCATCCCCCGAAGAGCCGGATCACGCAAAGATGCGGAAAAGCGACATTATCCGCTTCGCAAGTCTAATACGAGTCGTGACCATGACGAAACAGCCTGATTGTGGTTATTTTTTGCTCCGGCACGATATGTGCGCATCGATGCCCGGCAATCAAAGGCTTGTCAAGCAATCGCCCCGGGCTCGACCAGCGCGAAGCCCGGCGTAATCTATAGTATTGCGTTGCCAATCAGCCCCTGTCGACCGCAGCGAAGAAGGGCTGCGCCATCGCGTAACCTGTATCCGCATGGCCGATGCTCGGGCTGTAACGGCTTTCGGCTTCCACGACCGCCCAGGCGGAGCGATCATCATACAGAGCGCTCAGCATCATCGTATTGATGCGGTGACCGCCGCGAACAGAGTGGTAGGAGCCAAGGATGGGTGCGCCGGCAAGCGCCAGATCGCCAATCGCGTCAAGCGTCTTGTGACGGACGAATTCGTTTTCGTAACGCAGACCTTCAGGATTGAGGATACGATCCTCGCCAAGGGCTACAGTATTTTCCAGTGACGAACCGAGAGCCCGCCCGGCAGCCCACAGCGCCTTGACATCTTTCATGAAACCGAATGTCCGGGCGCGAGAGATTTCACTCCGGAAAACAGACGGCGTCAGATCGATGTCGAGACGCTGGCGGCCGATGAGTGGGGTTTCAAAGTCGATCGTCACGTCAAAACGGCTGGAATGATGCGGACGGAGCTCGGCGGAAGAGGCTCCGGACTCGATACGGATGGGCTTGAGAACCTTGATCCAGCGGCGGGGCTCATCAAGCACGCAAGTACCGGCTTCATCGATCGCATCGACGAAAGCTGCGGCGCTACCGTCCATAATCGGCACTTCATCGCCGTCGATCTCGATTTCGATATTGTCGATATTCAGTCCGCGAAGCGCGGAGAGCAGGTGTTCCACGGTCGCTACAACAGCGCCCTTGCCATCGCTCAGAACGGTGCAGAGCGTGGCGTTGGAAACCATACGGAAATCAGCGGGAATACGAGAGAGGCGGCCATTGCCACTATTGACGAGGAAAGTCCATCCCGTGTCGGGCTCAGCCGGATGCAGAACGATCGAAACATCCTTGCCGCTGTGAACCCCAGTGCCGGACAGAACCAGATCGCTGTCGATCGTTGTCTGCCATCCCCCCGAATGCATTTTCATGACTCGCCGTTTCTTTCCCCTAAACAGGTGAGATCCATTACGCCATACAAGATCTCAGCTAGGATAAATGCCGATGATCGAGTGAGTTAACTCAACCGGTTAAAACACTGAGAGACGTACGGAAATCAACAACTGCCCAAATTCGGCGGCTTCCCCAAACCGCCTGTGAGGAGAAACTAAACGCCGGGGATTGAAACGGGCAAATCACGGTTTTTTACAATCTGTTACGATTTGTAAGAAAGCGAAGCGATCGGCGGGTGAAACGGGCGCATGGAATCTTACCGCTTAGGTGATTAGCGGTCAAAATCGTTGGAAATCAATGGATTAAGCTAAGGGAGACCGGCGTTCGCTAGTCCCCAACTTTCTTGAAGAAATTCGGAATTTCGAATGGTTCTTCAACATTACGGCCGCCCGCTGTGTCCTGTGTGCCACCTTGTTCCTGCCCATGATGTGACGAATCGCTTGATTGATCCGCGTGGGAGCCGGGTTGTTCGTGGTGGTGAGGCGCGTTCGGATTTTCGAATCCGGGATCCTGCCTGTTGCCGTTATCCTCATGTCCCGCATTACGCGAGCGCCCCGTAACCCAATCCAGAATGCCACCGCGGCGTTTCATCCCCAGATCGCGTTGACTGTGCAATGCTGCTTCATGTTGCGCCAGCTCGGGAAAATCCTGACCTGTGAGCGGGCGTCGCGGCGGGCGGATCGGCTTGGCCGGGGGCCCCGGTTCGAAGCCGCCGGATGGCTGCGCAGCGGGCTTGGCACGTCCGCCGGAATTATTGACCATGTAGCGCGGAGATCTTGGCTCGATGGTAACGTTACCGGAGCTGTGCCAGCTTTCAGGGGCGGCGGCATTGCGTGCGGGCGGTTGCTCACGCTCGCCGCGAGCGGGCTGCGAACCGATCCGGTCCGTCAGCCTTGATGATTTGGGCGTATCGTTTGCGACGGCGCGGGGCACGGGTTGCGGCGTCTGCGTGACATGCGGCTGCTGTCCGGCATTGATGCCGGTTGCGACAACGGAAACGCGAATGCGCCCCTCGATCGAATGGTCGAAGGTCGCGCCGAAAATGATGTTGATGTCCGGATTGGCATCCGGGTCGATCTCGCGGCGGATGCGCGAGGTGGCTTCCTCGATTTCGTAGAGCGTCATGTCGAAGCTGCCGGTGACGCTGATCAAGAGGCCTTTCGCACCGCGCATGGAGATTTCGTCGAGCAGCGGGTTGGAGATCGCGGCTTCGGCGGCGTGCAGTGCGCGGTCCTCGCCTTCCGCCTCACCGGTGCCCATGAGCGCCGTTCCCATATTCTGCATGACCACGCGGATGTCGGCGAAATCGAGGTTGATCAGCCCTTCCTTGACCATCAGATCTGTGATGCAGCAGACGCCGGATTTCAAAACGTCGTCGGCCTTCTGGAAGGCGTCGGCGAAGGTCGTCTTCTCATTCGCGATACGGAACAGGTTCTGGTTCGGGATGACGATCAGCGTATCGACATGCTCGGCAAGCTGGTTCACGCCGTCATTGGCGATGCGCATGCGGCGCTGACCCTCGAATTCGAATGGCTTGGTGACAACGCCAACCGTCAGAATGCCCATTTCCTTCGCGAGCCGCGCGATGACGGGGGCCGCGCCCGTGCCGGTGCCGCCGCCCATGCCCGCCGTGATGAACAGCATGTGCGTGCCTTCGATCAGCGAGCGGATTTCATCGATCGCTTCTTCGGCTGCCGCCGCACCGATTTCAGGACGTGAGCCAGCGCCCAGACCTTCTGTGATATTCACGCCCATCTGCACGCGGCAACCCGCCGCCGACATGGAAAGTGCCTGCGCATCGGTATTGGCGGCGATGAACTCGACGCCTTCGAGGCCGTACTGGATCATGTTGTTGAGTGCGTTGCCGCCCGCGCCGCCGACGCCGACAACGGTAATGCGCGGGCGCAGCTCGGCAAGCTCTGGAAGTTTCAAATTGATGCTCATGGCAGCCTCGTCAACTTTCTGTCCGCGTCCTTGCGGCGTCTGATCTTCGCCTTACCGTTCCCCCCGGCCTTCACGTCTGGATCAACCCCGTTTTAAATTTAGCGCAAATGTCAGCGTTCACCTGAACGCGCGTTGCGCTAGAAACTTTCCCGCAGCCATTGCCCGATCCGCGCCAGATAGCCCTGTCCCGAAACGACGATTTCCGGCGCCACATCCGCCTCCAGACGCATATCGCCATCCAGCAGATGGATCAGCAGGCCAACCGGTGCGGCAAAAGCCGATCCAGTCTCCTGCCCCGGCAGCCCTGACACTGCGCGCGGCCGTCCCAGTCTGACGTCCTTACTGAATACTTTTGCCGCAACTTCCGCGGCGCCGTTTATCTCGCTGCCGCCGCCGGTCAGCACAAGTTTCTGCCCGGCCATCGAAATCACGCCGACGCCGCGCATTCGGTCACGAAGCTCGGCAAATATCTCTTCTAACCGGATTCGAACGATTTCTGAAATCCCCGCCTGCTGAATGTGACCTGAGGGCGGCGCAAAGGCATACCGCCGGCCATTTCCCACAGCTTGTTGAGCATAAACTGCTTCGGTCTCCGTAAAAACCGAAGTTTTGGAAAGTTTTAGCCGTTCGGCTTCAACCAGCGAGAGAGAACAGGCGTGGGCGATGTCACTGCTGATCTGGTTGCCGCCCATATCCACGCTGTCGGCATAGATGAAACTGCCACCGGAGAAGATCGCCGCGCTCGTCGCGCCTGCGCCCATATCGATGCAGGTGACGCCGGAAAGCTGTTCGCTGTCGCTGAGGACGGCGCGCCCGCTCGCATAGGCTGCGGCGGAAATGCCCGTCACCGAGAGATGGCTGCGCTCGATAGAGTGGCGAAGATTCCTGATCGGGAGCGCATCGGCGGTGACGGCGTGAACATCGACCTTGAGCCGGTCGCCGATCATGCCCAGCGGGTCGGCAATGCCGCTTTCATAGCCCAGCGTGTAGCCGAAAGGATCGGCGTGAATGAGGATCTGCCCGTCACGCGCGGCGAATTCATGCGCGGCCTGAATAACGCGGTCCATGTCCCGGGGCGTGACGACGCCGGAGGGCAGATCGACACCGGCGGTGAAGCTCTGGCTGACAAGTGGACCGAGCGAGGTCGTGACATAGACCTCGTTGACGGTGACATCGGCGGCCCGCTCGGCCTTGGCGACGACGCTGCGCACCGTGCGTTCGGCAGCGTCCATATCGGCGATGCAGCCGGCATGGATGCCGCGCGAGAGCTGGTAGCCATAGCCGATGACGCGGATGCGCGAGGCGAGAGCGAGCGTATTCTGCCCGGAAGGAGAAGGGAGCAGGCGGGCGACAAGACAGCACATCTTCCGCGTTCCGGCGTCGAGAACGACGACGGTCCGTTCAGTGCCGTATGATCTGCGAGCCCTTGTCCGCAAGTCTTCAACCCCGCTTCAGCGGATTAACAGAGCCTCTCCACTCCGATCCGCTGTTTCAAATATCAAAATCGCAATCACGAACGGGCTTAAAATACCTTGCCCTGGCTGTCCGCCGCATCGGAGAGCCGTGATAAAAAATGCTGCCGCGCTTCGGGCGAATCGTCCTTCAGCTTCAATGTAAACTGGGCGGACGAGCGGAAATCCATTTCGGAAATTTCGTCGAACGCCGCCGGATTTTGTGCTGCGATCCGTCCAAGACTTGTGAGCGCCCCCTCAAAATTGACCGCGGGCAGCTTGACGCGCATCCCGCTTTCCAGAACCAGATCCCAGCGCCGTCCGACAATGCGCTCGACGTCAATGACGAGCGCCCTCAGCTCCGGATGCGCCTTGAGCGCCTGCACGATCTCCTTCGCTGGCGCCGCCGCGCCGGGACCGGACAGAACCGGGAGCGCTGGAAATTCCGTGCGCTCAACCAGCCCGAGCAACATGCCGTCCTCATCGATCGCGGCGAGCTTTCCGCCTTCGCGCCATAATGCAAAGGGCTCCCGTTCCGTCAGCTCGACAATGACTTTCGATGGCAGAACGCGCGTAACCTGCGCTTTCTCGACCCAGCTATTTGACTCGATCGACTTCTGCGCGCGTTCTGTATCAAAAGCGAACACCGAAAGCCCCTGATAGGCGTCGAGCGCTGCGCTGATATCAGCCTCCTTCATATGCCGCCGTCCTCTGATCTCGACGCTTTTCATCTCGAAACCCGCCGAGACGGCAATGTCGTTCGTCGCATCGGCCAAGGCCTGCCGGATCGTGTGCATATGGCCGCCAGCAATGATGCCATAGGCTACCGTTAGCGCGAAAAACACAACGCACGCCGCAATGCCGAACTTTGCCAATACGGATTGATGCGCATCGGCCCAGGCAAGAATCGAACGCTCCGCCGCCCGGTTGCGTAAAGGCCTGCTTCGGCTTGCTTTTTGCCTGTAGCCGATTGCAGGGGACGTAAATGAATGATTTTTGCCAGCAGCCGAAGTATAAATCAACGATTGCAAGAAGCGTCCTCCACAATCCAGCGTACCAATTCACCGAATGTCAGGCCACTGTGGCTTGCAAGCTCCGGTACAAGTGATGTCACGGTCATACCCGGCTGGGTGTTGACTTCGAGACAGATCAGCTCGCCCGTTCCTTCTGGCCGGTCGTCGAACCGGAAATCGGTCCGGCTAACCCCCCGGCAGCCAAGCGCATTGTGAGCCCTTACTGAAAGATTCAGGATCAAATCGTAAATATTTGGTGAAATTTCCGCTGGACAGACGTGTCGGGAACCTCCTGGTGCATATTTGGCGTCGTAATCGTAGAAGCTGAGACCTTCGGCGGGAAGGATCTCGGTAACGCCGAGGGCGCGGTCGCCCATGACGGCGCAAGTGAGTTCACGGCCCGCTATAAAGCGTTCGACCATCACCTCTTCGGCGAAATGCCATTCGGACGAAGTGAGCGCCTGCGGCGGATGGGCGTGATCCTCGCGGACGATATAGACGCCAACGCTCGATCCTTCATCCACAGGTTTGATGACATAGGGCAGCGTCATGGCGTGCGCCTTGGCTGCTTGGAGGCGCGGCACGATCCTGTGTTCTGTCACTGGAATGCCCCCATCGGCCAGCACGATCTTGGCCTTCGCCTTGTGCATGGCGAGCGCTGAGGCGAGCACGCCGGAATGCGTGTAGGGGATCTTCAGCGTCTCGAGAATGCCCTGAACGCAGCCATCCTCGCCGCCCTTGCCATGCAACGCGTTGAAACACACATCGGGTTTCAGCTCCATGAGCCGCGCGGGTAGTTCGCCATCGACGTCAATGCGCGTAACCTTGTAGCCTTCACCTTCAAGCGCATCGGCGCATTGCTTGCCGGAATTGAGCGAGACTTCGCGCTCGGCGGACAGTCCACCTAGAAGCACGGCGACATGCTCGAATTTGCGGGTCATGCTGCCACCACCATAGGACGGCCTTCTGCGGGAACGCCGAGCCGCTTGATTTCCCATTCCAATTCGAGGCCGCTATTGGCCTTGACGCGTGCGCGGATCGTTTCGCCAAGTGTTTCGATATCCTCGGCGCTGGCTTCGCCGTCATTGATCAGGAAATTGCAGTGTTTTTCCGAAACATGCGCGCCGCCGAC
>CAYOUP010000103.1:0-6518 GCA_964407125.1 uncultured Hyphomicrobiaceae bacterium
TAAGCCTGGGGCTCAATGAAAGGCGCGGCCTGTTCAACTGCGCGCTTGAACAGGACCACAGGAATGAGGACGCAGCGGTGGAAATTGGCCGCTGGGTTGAATGGCTGAAAAGTCAGGGCGCATCGAACCTAACGCTTGCGGGACATGGCCGTGGCGGCAACCAGGTTGCGATCTATGCCGCCAAATCGCCGGACAAGGTGGTCAAACGTCTGGTGTTGATAGCACCGATTGCGGACACGCCCGCAACGCTTTCACAGCAATTCTCGCTCAGGTTCCGGCAACCACTGGAGCCTATTCTGGCGCAGGCACAAAAAGATGTCGATGAAGGCAACGCAACCGCCCTGCTGGTCAACGTTCCTTTTCTGAGTTGTGAAAACGCGAAAGTGACGGCTGCAGCTTTCGTTAATTACTACGGCGCAAACCAGAATCTTTATACGCCGAGCCTGCTGCCACACATCAATATGCCGATCCTTGTTGCGGTTGGGGATCTAGACCCGCTGTCGAGCGAAATCATTCCGGCGGTCGAAGGCATTCCCGGAGCGGATCAGATCAAGCTCGAAGTCATTCCGGGCGCGGATAATTACTTCCGCGATCTGGCCGCCGAGGATCTGACGGCGAAGATCAGCGATTTCCTTTCGAAATAGCGCCTGAGCGGGATGAGGAAAAGTGGAGGCTGCTTTTCCGCTCGTCGGTCCGCTCTAATACCAATGGCCCCGTCGGCTGACGCATCCAGGGCTCCTCAAACGCCGGCGGCGGGCTTCAACGGCCAATGAGTCAAGCTCATCGGCCGTGGGTATAACCTATTGGAATCTATCACTGTTCATGATCGAAGCGGCGGATCAGCCCTTCACGTAAGTGCCCGGTGCATCGCAGATCGGCTCAACGCCTGCGCTTCCTGGTTCGCGCGCTTCAACGCGCTCGCCGGACAAAGCCGCGAGCCAATGCGCATAGTCCGGCCACCAGGAGCCGGTTATCTCCGTCGCATTTTCGATCCAATCCTCGACGGACGAAAACTTTTTGAGGTCCAGATCGCCCGGCACCCAATGCATATATTTTCCCGAATCTGGCGGGTTGATGACACCGGCAATATGCCCGGACCCGGAGAGAACATACCTGACAGGCCCGCCGAAAAGTTTGGCGCCAGCCAACACCGATTTTGCGGGTGCGATATGATCCTCACGCGTCGCCAGCTCATAGACAGGCAGCGTCACCTTACCGAGATCAAGCTTGACACCGCCGATCTCCATCTCGCCCTTAGCCAGCTTGTTGGACTGGTAATATTCACGCAGATAGAAGCTGTGATTGGCCGGGCACATCCGCGTCGTGTCGGAATTCCAATATAGAAGATCGAATGGGAATGGCTGCTTGCCGAGCAGGTAATTATTGACCACATACGGCCAGATCAGATCCTTCGGGCGAAGCATGTTGAAGACGGCCGACATGCGCGCGCCATCGAGATAGCCGTGCTCGGCCATCGTCTTTTCGAGCGCTTCAAGCTGCTCGTCATCAATGAAGGCCATCAGGTCTCCGGCATTGGTAAAGTCGAGCTGCGTGGCAAGGAATGAGGCCGAGTTGAAACGCTCATCGCCCTTCGCCGCCATGTAAGCAAGCGTCGTGCCGAGCAGCGTCCCGCCAACGCAATAGCCCATGACGTTCGCCTTTTCCTGCCCGGTCAGCTTGAGGACCCAGTCCAGAGGCTGAAGAACACCCTCGCGCATATAGTCCTCGAATGTCTTATCCGAGAGCTGCTTGGTCGGATTGATCCAGGAGACGACAAAGACGGTGAAACCCTGATCGACGAGCCAGCCTATGAAGGATTTTTTGGGTACGAGATCGAGAATGTAATATTTATTGATCCATGGCGGGATAATCAGAAGCGGGATCGTGAATGTCGTTGGCGTCGTCGGGCTGTACTGGATCAGCTCCACAAGATCGTTGCGGAACATGACCTTGCCGGGCGTCATCGCCAGATTCTTGCCGACTGAAAACGCGCTCAGATCCGTTTGCCGGACTCTAAGCAGCTCGCCTGATGTTTCCAGATCCATCAGAAGCTGAGACATGCCGGAAGCAAGATTTTCCGCGTTTGACGAAAAGGTTGTGCGGAGCACTTCGGGGTTGGTCAGCGGAAAATTCGACGGCGAAAGCGCGCTCGTGATCTGATTGAGATAGAGATGCGCCCGCCGCCGCGCGGCCTCGTCGACGCCTTCGGCGTCGCTGATCATGTTCTGCGCCCAGTTGGTGCTCAGCAGATAGGCCTGTTTGCAGAAATCGAAGAACGGGTTGTCGGTCCAGTCCGGATCGCGGAACCGTCCGTCGCCGGAAGCGGGTTTAACGAGCGGATCAACCTTTTCACCCAGAAAACGACGATTGGTCCGCCCCCAAAGATCGATCAGATCTTCGGTCAGCTTGGCCTGACGTTCGGCGAATTTCTCCGGATCGTTGGCCCATGCCGTCATGACCTTCGCGATCACATTGCCCGCCTCGTTCCATTCGCTCGCGATCTTCTGCGGATTGTCCGCGCGCTTTTCGTCGAGCCAGCGGGCGAGAGCCTGAGTACCGACATTCATCATACGCAGCATATTCTGCGTGAGCTGCTCCGGATCCTTCACGGCATAAGGAATGTCGGGCAATTCATTATCTTCGCCATCTTTTTTCTGCATAGTCCCGCTCCAGTTCCTTCAGCCGATCCGGTGACCGCTATTGCCTGTACTATAACAAAACAAGTGGGATGGCGCATGAGGCCGGTTAAATCGCTACAAACCGGCGCTTCTCCACAAATAGTGGCGCTACATCAACGTTTGAAGACAAATGAGCAACTATGCTTCGATCCATCCCGTATTTTATTTCCCTTTAAGGCGGGAAATGCTAAGCATCGTCAAACTTCAAACGAATCATTCTGTTTTATGGGGAATAGCGGTCTCAATTCGGAGACGCGCTTATGAGGGATTCATGAAGGCCACATTCCGGCTATTTATCGCGCTAATCTGCGTTGTTGCCTTGTCTGGATGCGGTCAGACAGTGTATCCGCGTTTGTCTGATCTGACCGGTATCGGCAAGGGCGCTTTAAGCCCTGAGCAACAGCAGCAGGCGATTAGCGACCTTTCCAAAGAACAAAAAAACCATGGCGCCGAAGCCGTCAAGGAAATAGAACAGCGCTAATTGTGCGCTGAAAGCGGGCAGCAGGTGCGGCGGGCACTACGCCCGCAAGCATCAATTACCAGCGCCCCGAACAGGAACGGTATTTCCAGACAGGGGCGTGCAACCGAATGGCAACGCTCCGGAGGAACTACTGGTGCCAATACCCGATCAGGATTTTCATCGCGTCAAGCGGCTACCGCCCTATGTTTTTGAGCAGGTCAACAAGCTCAAGGCCCAGGCGCGAGCGCGCGGCGAGGATATCATTGATTTCGGTATGGGCAACCCGGACCTGCCGACGCCGCCGCACATCGTCGAGAAGCTGATCGAGACCGTCGCAAAGCCGCGCACGCACAGGTATTCCGCGTCGAAGGGCATTCCAGGATTGCGCCGCGCACAGGCTGCCTATTACCAGCGCCGGTTTGGTGTGACGCTCAACCCCGAAAACCAGATCGTCGCGACGCTCGGCTCCAAGGAAGGCTTCGCCAATATGGCGCAGGCGATCACGGCGCCGGGTGATGTCATCCTGTCGCCGAACCCGACCTATCCGATCCACGAATTCGGCTTCATCATTTCCGGCGCGTCGATCCGCTCGATGCCGGCGGACCCGGATGAGGAGTTCCTTCGCGCGCTGGACCGTGCCGTGAAACATTCGATTCCCAAGCCTTTGGCATTGGTTCTCAACTATCCGTCGAACCCGACCGCAAAGATCGCCGACCTCGACTTCTACAAGGAAGTGGTCGATTTCGCCCGCAAGCACGATCTTATTCTCCTGTCCGATCTCGCCTATGCGGAAATCTATTTCGGCCCGACACCGCCGCCCTCCATTCTTCAGGTCAAGGGCGCAATGGATGTCGCTGTCGAATTTACATCCCTGTCGAAAACCTATTCGATGCCGGGTTGGCGCATGGGCTTCGCCGTTGGCAATGAACGCCTGATTGCAGCGCTGGCCCGCGTCAAATCCTATCTGGACTACGGCGCTTTCACGCCCATTCAGGTCGCGGCAGCGGCGGCGCTCAACGGTGATCAGTCCTGCGTCGAGGAAACGCGTCAGATCTACAAGAGCCGCCGTGACTGCCTGATCGAGTCCATGGCGCGCGCCGGATGGGACATTCCCGCTCCGCCCGCGACGATGTTCGCATGGGCACCGCTTCCGGAAGTCATGCGGGAGCTGGGTTCGCTGGAATTCTCAAAACTCCTACTCGAAAAAGCAGGCGTTGCCGTGGCTCCGGGGATCGGTTTTGGCGAATATGGCGAGGGCTATGTCCGTCTTGCCCTGGTTGAAAACGAACAGCGCATCCGTCAGGCAGCCAGAAATGTGAAAAAATTCCTGTCCGAAGCCGCTACGAATATGCATAACGTCATTCCGTTGGCCTCAGGGCGGAACAGCTGATCCGGCATATTGAGCTGGATGCTGTTTGACATTGGCGTCCGCCATGCCCGGTTTTCGCCGGCACAACGCAAACGGAATGACCGTTGGGACGGTAGATGGACTCTGTACGGATAGGATTGGCTGGCCTCGGCACGGTCGGCTGCGGTGTTTTGAACCTCTTTGCCAGAAACGGCGCATTGCTTCAGAATCGATGCGGACGCGCGGTAACGGTGACAGCGGTTTGCGCCCGCAACCGAAGCAAGGATCGCGGCGTCGACCTGTCCGGCTTTGAGTGGTTCGGTGATCCTGTCGAACTTGCGCGAAGTGAGGCTATCGACATATTCGTCGAGCTGATCGGCGGCGATGAAGGCCCGGCGAGGGAAGCGGTCGAAACTGCCCTGTCGGCAGGCAAGCATGTCGTCACGGCAAACAAGGCGCTACTCGCAAAACATGGTGTTGCGCTTGCCCGTCTCGCAGAATCGAATGGTGTGGCGCTGAATTTCGAGGCGGCCGTCGCAGGCGCGATCCCCATCGTCAAGACCATGCGGGAAAGCGCTGCCGGGAACCGCGTCTCCCGCGTCTACGGCATACTCAACGGCACCTGCAATTACATCCTGACAAGGATGAAGGATGACGGGCATTCTTTCGACACCGTTCTCGCCGATGCGCAAGCGGCCGGTTTTGCCGAGGAAGACCCCACCTTCGATGTTGACGGCTACGATACCGCGCACAAGCTGGCCATCCTGACCAGTCTGGCTTTTGGCGCGGAAGTCTCCTTCGAGAACATTTATCTGGAAGGCATCCGCACAATTTCGCCCGAAGACATCGAGGCGGCGGACGAGCTGGGCTACAAGATCAAGCTGCTTGGCGTGGCTTTGAAAACCGACACCGGGATCGAACAGCGCGTTCATCCGGCGATGGTGCCGAGCGAAAGTTCGATCGCGCAGGTTGACGGCGTGCTGAACTGCATTGCGGTGGAATGTGATTTTGCGGGCGACATTATGCTGGTGGGACCGGGGGCGGGCGCCGCTCCGACGGCATCATCCGTGGTCAGCGACATCGCCGATATCGCCCGTGGCAACGTTCTGCCTACGTTCGCGCACCCTGCGGCCAGCCTCAAGCCGAATATCCGCGCGCGAATGCGCGCCCATGAGGGCGGTTATTATATTCGCCTGTCCGTCTATGACCGGCCCGGCGCTTTCGCATCAATCGCACAACGCATGGCGGCGGAAAAAATATCCCTGCAAAGCATCGTTCAGAAAAAGGGCCACGGCAAAAGCTCCGTTGCAAAAAAAGATCAGGCTCCGGAGCAACCGGCACGCGTCGTGATCATCACTCACGAGACGACGGAGGCCGCCATACGCAAAGCGCTTGATGCGATCGAGGCGGATGGCCACGTGGATAGCAAGCCGCAGATGATCCGCATCGAAAGACTTTAGTTTCATTGAAGATGCATTTAGGTTTGGCGTAGATATAACTGATATTTATAACGTGCGTTGGCGTTGGTATATCATGACTTAACCACGTATCATGAAGAAATGCGTCCATGAGCGACACTCAGACAAACACAACGCTTCATCGTACCCTGGCAATTGAAGTCGCGCGCGTGACGGAAGCCGCCGCGGTCGCTGCTGCCAAGCTTCGCGGGCGGGGCGACGAAAAGACTGCGGACAAGGTTGCAGTCGATGCCATGCGCCGTGAATTGAACAAATTGCCGATGCGCGGACGTGTCGTTATCGGTGAGGGTGAGCGCGACGATGCGCCCATGCTGTTCATTGGCGAGGAAGTCGGCGATGGGGATGGCCCCGAGATCGACATTGCCGTCGATCCGCTCGAAGCAACGACGCTGTGCGCCAAGGCCATGCATAATTCGCTCGCGGTGGTGGGCATAGCCGAAGGCGGCACCCTGCTTCATGCGCCCGATATCTACATGGAGAAGATCGCGATCGGTCCGGGCTTTCCGGACGGCCTGATCGACCTCGACAACAGCCCGACCGAGAATCTGAAACGG
>CAYOUP010000103.1:6528-9676 GCA_964407125.1 uncultured Hyphomicrobiaceae bacterium
CGGGTTGCCGAAGTCAAAGGCGTGTCCGTTTCCGATCTGACCGTGTGTATTCTCGACCGCCCGCGCCACGCCAAGCTGATCGAGGAGGTTCGCCATGCAGGGGCCGCGATCAGGCTCATTCTCGATGGCGATATTGCCGGGGTTATTCATACGGTCGATGCGGCGGAAACCGGCATTGACATATATATAGGCATTGGCGGCGCGCCCGAGGGCGTTCTGGCCGCCTCGGCTCTGAGGTGCATTGGCGGACAGATGCAGGGCCGTCTGGTCGCACTGAGCGAGGATGAGCGCAAGCGCGCCGACGCAATGGGCCTTACCGATCTGAGCCGTAAATATTCGATGCATGATATGGCGAGAGGAGATGTCATCTTCTCGGCGACCGGCGTAACGGATGGCTCGATGCTGAGCGGCGTCAAATTCGATGGAGACTGGATCGAAACGCATACTGTCATCATGCGCGCCGCGACAAAGACCGTCCGCTGGCTCAAGACACGCCACCGCGCGGACCGCATGAGCTGATGGCCTTCGGCGGTATCTCGTTACGTAGTTATATCGAATTCAGTTCCGGCCGCGCTTCTGGATAAAATGCTCTTTACGGGCGACATGGGCGGCGCCCCGTCCGAATCGCGCTAATCTCCACCCGTTGAATTATGCGAGGTGGGGTTATGAATGCTGCGTTGAAACTTCAGGGCGAGGATGTGCGAGAGGATCAGGCCGCTTATCTGGGTGTCACACGCTCCATCAAGGAGCAAATCTGGCGTGAGAGGCTCAGCCCGCAGCAAACCCGTCTCGCAACAGCCATTTGCCAGCAACAGGAGCTTCCCGACCTTCTCGGCAGGATATTGGCCGCGCGCGGGGCGACGCTGGAGAATGTCGCCACGCTGATGGCGCCAACGCTCAAGGCCATGCTGCCCGATCCCTCCTCGCTTCAGGATATGGACAAGGGCGCGGCGCGGTTCGCCAAGGCAATCGTCAATCGCGAGAAGATTGCAATTTTCGGGGATTACGATGTCGATGGCGCCTGTTCGTCCGCCCTCATGGCGCGCTTTCTGCGGGCTCATGGCCTGAACCCTGAAATTTACATTCCCGACCGCATTTTCGAAGGCTACGGGCCAAATGTGACCGCGATCGAAAAGCTGATTGCCGACGGCGCACAGCTTATCGTCACGGTCGACTGCGGCGGTACAAGCCACGACCCGCTCGGTGCGGCGAAAGACCTCAATACCGATGTCGTCGTTATCGACCATCACCAGATGGAAGAAGTATTGCCGCCAGCCGCCGCGGTCATCAACCCCAACCGGCAGGACGATCTTTCGGGGCAGGGGCATCTTTGCGCGGCAGGCGTTGTTTTCCTCTTTCTGATCGCGGTCACGCGGTGTTTGCGCAGCGAAGGCTGGTATGGCGATGAGAGACCAGAGCCGGATCTTTTGCGCCTCGTCGATCTTGTGGCGCTTGCGACGATCTGCGATGTCGTGCCGCTAACCGGCGTCAATCGTGCTTTTGTGTCTCAGGGGCTGAAAATCATGCATCGCCGCGCCAATGCCGGTTTGCGCGCTCTGGCCGACGCGGCGGCACTGAAATCCGCGCCAACGCCCTATCATCTGGGCTACATCATGGGGCCGCGCATCAATGCCGGTGGCAGGATCGGCGATGCGGCGCTCGGCGCACGGCTCTTGGCGAATGACGACGATGCAGACGCTGCAAGGATCGCCGCCCAGCTTACCCAGCTCAATCGCGAACGCCAGGAAATGGAGCAAAGCTGTTGCGAGGAAGCCTTCGCAATGGCGGAAATCCGGCTGGAGGCCAATCCCGGCCTGCCGGTCATCATCGTCGGATCGGAGGACTGGCATAAGGGCCTCGTCGGCCTCGTCGCGAGCCGTCTCATGGACCGTTTTCGCCGTCCCGCGCTCGCGATTGCGTGGAACGCGGAGAATGGCGAGGGCACAGGCTCGGCGCGCTCGATTGCCGGGGCCGACATCGGCCAGGCGGTCCGCGCGGCGCTTGCGGCGGGACATCTCGTCAAGGGCGGCGGCCATGCGATGGCGGCGGGCGTGACCTTGGCCAGGGAGAAGCTGGATACCTTTGAAATCTTCCTGTCAGACCATCTCGGGACAATGGTTACGGCGGCGCGTGAAAGCTCCTCGCTCTATATTGACGGCGCCCTGACGCCCGAGGCGGCGACCATAGAGCTGGCCGAACTGATCGAGAAAGCCGGGCCATTCGGCGCGGGCAATCCGTCACCACGATTTGTCTTCCCGGCTCATCGCGTGACCTCGGTCCGGCAGATGGGCGAAGCGCATTTGCGCTGTACGCTCAGATCGGCAGGCGGTTCGAGCATTGGCGCAATCGCCTTCCGTTGCCTCGGTACGCCGCTCGGTGATGCGCTGCAAAAGGACGATGGCCGGCCGGCGCACATTGCAGGGCGGCTTCAGCGTGATAGCTGGGGCGGACGTGAAAAAATCGAGGTCCTGATTGAGGATCTTGCCTTTCCGATGTGATAAAATACGTCTGCGGATCGCCTGCTATAATATGAGGGCTTGTCTTGCGCCCAAATCCTTTTTATATGATGCGGACGCTTGAGCGCTCGCTCCCTTCGTCTATCGGTTAGGACGCCAGATTTTCAATCTGGAAAGAGGGGTTCGATTCCCCTAGGGAGCGCCATTTTGTTTTTACTCTCCCGCAGATCGGCTAACACCCTGAAAGGTATAGACAAATCTGCGGTTCTAAGTCCCTCATTACCTATGTCGTAGAGTCGGGCAGAAGCCAATAGATCACAAGGTGGTCTGCTCCCCAGAACCGATACCAGTTTAATTAAGAGATCCCGGCCATTTTCAACCCATTGATGGGGAATGAGAAATGGCACGGAAGCGATTTACGACGGAGCAGATTATCGGGATGCTGCGTGAGGCGGAGGTTCGCCTTAGCCAAGGGCAATCGATCGGCTTGATCTGCAAGGGGCTGAGCATTTCAGAGCAGAGTTATTATCGGTGGCGGCGCGATTATGGCGGGCTGAAGCTCGACCAGGCCAAGCGCCTTAAGGATCTGGAGCGCGAGAACGATCGGCTGCGAAAAGCCGTTTCGGAGCTGACGCTGGACAAGCTGATCCTCAAGGAGGCGCTTGAGGGAAAATACTGAGCCCTTCCCGTCG
>CAYOUP010000104.1:0-9640 GCA_964407125.1 uncultured Hyphomicrobiaceae bacterium
AGTTTCGGCGATTATTGGCGGCTCGGACTGCCGCTGGAAATCATCATCGTCGCAGTCGCCGTGCCGCTGCTTCTGTTTTTTTGGCCGTTTTGAACGTGCTGGCTAACACCGCTCATGGCAGGCCGTTGCGGCCATGCGCCATGAAAGCCGGACGCTCACTGAGCCGTTCATAATAAGCGCTCGACGCAGGCAGGTGGGGACGCTGCAATGCCGGCAGGTCGACTGCAAACCAGCGATGGACGCTGAGGCCGATCGGAATATCGGCTACCGTGAAGTCAGGCCCGGCAATATACCCGCCGCTCGCCTCCAACTGACGTTCGATCATGACCATTTTTTTCGGCCATTCCTGCAGGGACGCGTTGATGGCTTCCTCGCCGCCGGGAATCGGGACCTTGAGAAAACCACCCATAAAAGCCGCGCGCATTGCACTCATATAGTCTGCCGCCTGCCAATCCATCCAGCGTTCGACAAGAGCGCGCTGCCCAACGTCTGCAGGCAGAAGGTCTGTACGCGCATGTTTTGCCGCAAGATAGCGGAGAATCACATTGGATTCGCTGAGCACGAAACCATCGTCGCTAATGGCGGGAACGACAGAAAACGGATTGATCGCGGTAAATTCGGGGTCGCTCACGGGCTTAAATCCGCGCCCCCAATCCTCGCGCTCATACTGCAATCCCAGTTCATCCAGCAGCCAGAGCACTTTTCGCACATTGATCGAATTGGCGCGTCCATACAGTTTCAGCATTGCCCGGTCTCCGCATTGATTTATGGCAGGCTAATCCGCGCGCCGGCAGGACGCAACTCCAGCCATCTCACAAGCGCGTGTTCATATCAGCGCCTTGAGACTATCGAGCCGGTCGGCCTCGACTGCGGGCTTGTCCCAGCGTATGCGGTTGATGCGCGGGAAACGCATGGCGACACCGGATTTATGGCGTTTTGAAGCGTGAACGCTGTCGAAAGCCACTTCGAATACAAGCTCCTTTTCAACTTCGCGCACCGGCCCGAAACGGTTGATCGTATGGTTGCGCACCCAGCGATCGAGTTCGCGGAGTTCCTCATCGGTGAAACCAAAATAGGCCTTGCCGACGGGAAGCAGTTCCTCGCCCTGCCAGAGACCGAACGTGTAGTCGGAATAGAAGGAGGAACGTTTCCCGCTCCCGCGCTGGGCATACATCAGCACAGCGTCGATGAGCTTGGCCTCGCGCTTCCACTTGTACCACTCGCCTTGCGGACGGCCGGCTATATAGGGGCTCGACTTGCGCTTCAGCATCAGCCCTTCCACATGCGGCCCGCCTTCAATGCTTGCGGCACTGCGCAGGACCGTCAGGCCTTCGGGGCTGTCGAAAGGAAGTGGCGGCGATAGCGTCATCCGTTCCGGCGCGGTTTCTACAAACCAGTGTTCAAGACGCGCCCGCCGCTCTGAAAGCGTCTTTGAGCGCAGATCATCCTCGCCGAGACGAAGCACATCATAGACCACCATATGAGCCGGCGCTTCCGCGATCAGTTTCTGGCCGGGTTTCTTGCGATTGAGCCGCTGCTGCAGATCGTTGAACGATCCGGTCTCCCCATCGCGCAGCACCAGCAATTCGCCATCCAGCACAGCATAAAAATTCACCGGCTCAAGCAGGTCGGGAAAAGCCGCGGCGATATCATCGCCCGTGCGCGAGAACAGGCCACGCCCCGCAGGCAGGCTGACAAGCTGAACGCGGATGCCGTCATATTTCCATTCAGCCTGGAATGCCTCCGGCGTGATCTTTGCGATATCGTCATCATCGAGTGGATTGGACAGCATGACCGGATGGAAGACAACCTGCTGGCTCGTATCCGGCTTCGGCGCGCGGCATTCCAGCCAATCGAACAGCTCGGTGTAAGGCGGCTTGATCCCATGCCAGACTTCCTCGACATCGCTCAGGGGCATGCTACCGAATTCGGCCAGCACACGCTTCATGAAACGGGCCGAAACGCCGATGCGCAGGCCGCGCGTCCCGAGCTTGATGAGTGCCCAGCGTTGCGGCGCGGTTGCTGCGTCGAGCAGATCAGCGAGATAGGCGCGGATTTCAGTCTTGCCGCGTGTCTGGAATGCGTCGATGACTTCGCTGAGCGGAGGCAGTCCGGAAAGCTCGGTGCCTCCCTCCGGTCCAGGCCAGAGATGGGCGACAGTCTCGGCCGTCTCGCCGACATAGTCGTAGGACATGGCGAACAGCACGGGATCGGTACGTTCCGAAATCAGGTCACGGACGAGCGAACGTTTGAACAGGTCGAAACGCAACTCACCCGCAATGGCGGCGACAGCCCAACCGCGATCGGGGTCCGGCGTGTTGCGCAGATAGTCAAGAAGAAGCGCCGTCTTGGCGAGATTGCTCGGGGTGAAATAAAGGCGATCCAGAAGTTCGGCGAATGCGCGCATGCGGAAAAGATAGCGATCCGCAGGGACTTGGCAAGGGGGATGGGGGAGACGAATGCGGCGGTTTGGATTGTTACAGTAGACAGGAAAACCTGAATGCGGCCCGCAGCTTGATTGGTTTTAATTACCAGCGCATCGGCCCAAACTCTCAGCTGGAAGCCTCCGTTTGGATCGATGCGCTAAATTGCCATCACTGACAAAAGTGCAGCAAGATGAGGCAATACGCAGTTAGTCGTTGTTCATGTAATCCCAGAACGCCCGGATGCCCCAGTGAGTTTTGGCACCATGTCCGCCGTAGGGATCCGAATTATCACACCAGAGACCCCCACGATGGATTTTGGGGGACGGGGACTGATCCACGATAGGTATATTGTCGGACGCGGCGACCGGTGTGGAAGCGTTGGCCTGAACATACTGGTTCGCGGCGGGAGGGGTGGCGTACTGAGCCATCGCGGCTGGGGCGCCAGTCAGAAGAAGAGCTGCGCCAAGAGCGAAACGGACGACTGAGCCCATGATGATCTCCTGTAAAAGATGTAAATTCTTCACTTCCTGGAAGTCGTTTCACTTCCAGAACTATGTGTGTGGATGATGATTCTGTTGGTTTAAGGGCGATTTTTTGTTCAAGAGTTGATTTAACATAACAGTGAATGGCTGTAATTGCCGTGTGGTTGGAGCCGTTTTTGTTACCAAAGCTACGCAACTTTCCCCAATAATTAAGTGTCATCACAGACAACCGGCATACAGCCACGCTCATCCTCGCCTTTCCGAAAAGCCCCCGCGCTGAGAAGTATCACCAGCGCCAGCACCGTAAAAATCGCGAAAGTCGCTCTGAGGGTGATTTCTTCTGCCAGAAATCCGATCAGGGGCGGGCTCATCAGCATCCCGCCATATCCGAACACCGACACGGCTGCGATAGCCCGTCCGGGACTGAGCTGGCCATCATTTGCTGCGCGTGAGAAGACCAGCGGGAAAACAATGGAATAGCCAATGCCCGTGAGGAAATAACCCAGATAGACCACGACAGGGACCGGCGCGGTCATCATGAGAATGCTTCCGGCCACAGCGGAAATACCGCAATAGCGGATCGTTCGGGCTGGGCCGAAAGCCGAGACGATCCGGTCACCCAACAAACGCATCGACACCATTGCGATGGAGAAGATCATAAAACCAAGCGCACCCTGGCTTTCGCTGGCATTCAGGACATTAGTCAGATACAACGCGCTCCAATCCGCCATTCCGCCTTCGCTCATGGCGGAGGTGAATGCAACAGCTGCCACGATCAGTAATTTACCCTTGGGGAGCGTGAAGCGGACTCTATTGCCGCCAGTGTCAATGGACATGCGTGGCCATTCGCACATACCGGCCCAAACCAGACCGGATGACAATGCTGCAAAGATGGTGAAGTGAACCGCGTAGCCGATCTCCGCCCAGGCGGCAAGCGCACCGCTTGCGGCGCCAAGCCCCATGCCAAGGCTGAAAAAGGCATGAAAAGACGACATGATCGGGCGGGCGGCGGCGCGCTCGACCTCCGCGCCCCAGCTATTCATCGCAACATCGAGCGCTCCCATGATCCCGCCGAACAGCGTAATCGAAAACGCCAGCATTGGAAGGTTGCCGCTCCAGGCGACCAGCAGCATCGACGGGCAAGAGGCGAGCGCCAGCGTTTTGGCGACCCTCGCGGCTCCGTAACGGTCGCAGGACGAGCCGGACAGCGGAAACGAAGCAATCGCACCGGCTGCGGGCAGTAGCAGGAGAAAACCGAGATCGCCCGCACTGAGGTCGAAGGTCTGCTGAATCGCCGGGAGGCGGGAGGCCCATGCGCCGAAGAGCGCGCCGTTCAATGTAAACAGGGCCAGTACGGCCAACCGCGCTCTGACAAGTTGAGACAAGGCGATGCTCCTGCACCACTACAGCGAATAGGCGGCCACGCAAAAAGCCGGGGCTGTTGTCTTTTGACAGCCCCGGCGGACCGGTATCCACTTCACCTGGAAGCGCTCTAGGGGAACTTTCTGAATTTGACATTTGAAGATGAACTCAGCCGCAATCGGGACTCAAATGTCAAATTCGCTCCACTAGCCGCGTTTTACTGCCGGACCACCGCCACCGGCAAGTCGCGCGAGGGCTGGATCGCATTCAGCACCGGATGCTGCCGGTTGGCGGTCAGCTCTTTTACCCGCTCACCGACATAGGCATTCATCTCCGAGAACGTGATCACGCTGTCCATAGGACTGCCATCCGCATACCCTTGCAAGGCTTCGAGAATAGCCTTGGTAAAGGCGCCATGCCGCCAATCATCGCGCTCCTGGCTGGATTCGCGGCCTTCCGAGCTGGACAGCACAAGAACACCATTTTCCGCCGAACGCAGTTCGTTGATGAACGGCACGAGATCCGGCGCGCCACGCAACATGGCAATTTTTGTCTCGTTCGGATTCGAGGTCGCGCGTCCCGAATGGCACGTATCGAACAGGAACAAGGCGTGACCTCGCGTTTCACGCAGGCTTGAAATGATGTCCTGGCGCTTGATCGCCGTACTCCGGCGCGGAACGAACAGGCCGCTGGACCGGTCAATTTCCGCATTCTGAGCCAGGTAATAATAATCCTGCCTCTCATCCGTCACGCCGTGGCCCGCGAGGAACACGATCACACGGTCGCCGGGCGACGATGCGCGTGAAATCCAGTCCAGATTATCAAGGATTGCGCCGGCTGATGCTTCCTCATTGGTGAGCAGCCGGACATCGACCTTGTCGTAGAGCGTGCCCTTCTGCGCGCGCAGCATGTTGGCAAGCTCCGCGGCATCATTCGCGGCCCATTTCAGATCCGGAATGATATCGTCCTTATAGTCATTGATGCCGACAAGCACAGCATAGAGGTTCGGTTTATCGGTCACCGTGGCAGAGCCGGACCATTTCAAAATTACCTCAGCCGGTTCGCTGGCTGTCTTCTCCGTCTCTGCAATGAGGGCGACCGTCGCGTCGCGCGGCGGGACGGGCATCGTCACCGTCAGCTCCGTATCCGTACCGCGAATACCATCCAGGCCGCGAGCGTCGACTTCAATCGGCCGGCCATCGACAAGCGCGCGGATGCGCTTGACCGGCAAGCCCGAAGGAGAGCGAACGGTATATTTTATCTGGATTTCCGGCCGCCCGAAGTCTTCGCCATTCGTTGGCGAAAGAATATTGATGACCGGCGGCAGGGTATTAAGAATGTTCTGCTGCTCATTCCCGCGGTTCGTCTTCTCATTCGCCTCGCTTAGCGCCGCGCTTTCATCGAGCGTCAGCAGAACGCGCGTGACGACATCAGGACGGCTGAACGTATCGCGAAAGCGGTTCGCCGGGAAGAAATCGGCCGCCTGGGTCCAGCCGCGGTTGATGTGCCAGCCGATCAGATCTTCAGCGCCGGGCGAGGCCAGATAATAGCCATGCGGGGTCCAGGCGACCCAGCGGCGGTCCTTCGCGTGAACGAACAGGGTCAGCAGTTCCGTACCGTCGGTCAGCTTGTACCAGCGGATCGTACCGTCACCGCAAGCCACAACGACCACCTTGCCGCTGCCTGCAATATTGACGCCCCACGTGACGCCCGGCATCGAGCGTTCCCAGAGCTGCTCGCCATCTGCAGAAAAGCCCCGCAAGCGGTATTCGGTGCCAAGCACGAAATATTTACGGTCGCGGGTGATTGCGAGCGAACGGGAGCGCTCGGCATTCTGCATCTCGATGGGCTTCCCATTCAGCATGGGCGCGAACTCGTCGTACCAATTGGTGATATCCAGCCCCTCCGTCAGCGCTTTCGAGAGGGACGGATCGATGGAGGGGGCATCGATCAGATCGCGCTGCTTCAGGTCGAAGATAACAGGAATGTCCGCGCCATAGCCGAGGCCGAAGCGGACGCGCGAGCCGTCCTCCGAAACAAGGAAGCTGTCTTCGCGCTTGCCGCGCTGGTCCACAATGACGTTTTCGCGGTGAAGAAGCGGAATGCCAACGCCGGTATATGTTCCGATCGCCGGATCGGCGGAACCGGCGACAATGCGGTCCTTACAGGGCAGAATGTGCATAACCGTCGAACGGCCGATGCTGGCTTCACGGCGCGATCCCTTGCCCTGATCCCCCCAGATCACGACAGGTCGGCTGCCGCCTGACACATATTTGCCGCCGGCGAACAGGCGCGAACCGTCCGGAGACCAGGCAACCGTTGAAAGGTCGCCTTCCATGCCCTGCGTGTCGACAACGCCCTGTTGATCGAGCGCGGATTTGCTGAAGAGTTCGATGCCGAGATTGCCGTCAAAGGCAACGGCGAGCAGGTCGGCAGCCGGATTGGCCGCAATCTGGAACGGGCGCTGTCCAGCCGTGACCTGCGCTTTCAATTCCAGCCGGAATCCGCGGCCATAACGGCGGACCAAGCCGTCGTCAGCGACCGTAAACAGGACATCATTCTCGTCGAAAGTCGCGCCATAGCTGTCGAAATTCCCGTAATTATCGTCTGAGGCAACCATTGACCAGTTGCCCGTCTCCCAGATGCGCATGCCGCGCCCCCCGCCAAGCGTTGCAGCGAGATATTTGCCGTCCGGAGAATAGGCGATGTGATAGACGACATTGGGAAGCCGCCCGAGCCGCCCGATCATCTTGCCGGAAGCAGTATCGAACAGATAGACCCAGTGATCGCCGCCAGTGCGGTTGTATCCCCCCGCGGCCGCTATCTTGCCGTCAGGCGAGAGAGCCACAGCATAGACCTTACCCTCATTACCAGGCCCAATCGGAACGCGGAAGACATGCAGAAGGTGCGGCTCAAGACGTGTGGGATCGTCATCGTTAATGTCCCATAATCTTGCCGTCTTGTCGTCGGACCCTGTGAGCATGAGCTTGCAGGCCTTGTCCACGCCGACACGCACAATTGGCGCCGTATGCATTTCGGTCTCGATCCGAAGCGTCGGCTCCTGAGACGGTAGTTCGTCAAAATTAATCTGTGCAACCGCCGAAGTTGAGAGCAGGCCGAACCCTGCCAAGTATGACACCAGTTTAAAAACCGGTTTCCCAAGGTACCGCATGGTTCCTCCCGCAAGTCCTGTAAGCCCTAA
Source organism: uncultured Hyphomicrobiaceae bacterium (assembly GCA_964407125.1). Classification (GTDB taxonomy): domain Bacteria; phylum Pseudomonadota; class Alphaproteobacteria; order Rhizobiales; family Rhodomicrobiaceae; genus JAHQVI01. The sequence goes on from CAYOUP010000104.1 coordinate 7,473, forward strand.
TTAGCGCGCAATTTACACTCTTGAGGCACGGGACGGAAGCCTTCGGGTGCATTATTAGCCACCCATGCAGCAAATGAGATGCATTTTGAACATTTAAATGCCGCCCACGGCAGGTTCGGTGGGCGGCATTCCCTTAAGCCGGCGGACTCTTAACCGGAATCCCAAACGATGCTCTATTTGTATATGCATCGGATATGTCCGATCCCGGCTTTCGGTCCGGTGTACTAATCGACTGGCGCGACAACCTTACGGTAGAGATGCCAGGTCGAATGCCCGAGAACAGGTACGACAATCGCCAAACCGGCAAAGAGCGGAAGCGAGCCGATAAACAGGGTGGCGGCCACGATCAGGCCCCAGAGCGACATCGTCAACGGATTTTTCAGAAAAACCCGCACGGATGTCATAGCCGCTTCAGCAGCGGTCAGCTTGCGGTCGAGCAGCAATGGAAAGGATACAGCGCTTATGATCAGCGCAACCGCCGCAAACAGAAATCCGGTCGCATTGCCCATGATGAACAACCACATGCCCCGGTCGGTCATGAGAATTTCCTCAACAAGCACGGCAAGGGAATCCGGCTTCATATCCCCGAAAGCTGCGGTATAGAGTGCGTCTGCAGCAGTGATCCACGCAACGAACAGGGCAAAGAGCATAACTCCCAGGACAAATATGGCGCGCCGCGAAGGCGAACGGCCGATATTGATAATATCTGCCCAACCGGTCTTGAGGCCGCGTTCGCGCCGGCGGCTCATTTCATAAAGGCCGATAGCGGCAATCGGGCCTATGAGCGCAAATCCGGCAGCCATCGGATACAGGATCGGAATAACTTCATACCCAAATGCGAGCCGCCCGATAATGAGGCCAACCACAGCATAGACCAGGCCAATGAAAATGACATGAGTGGGCATCGCCCAGAAGTCGTTCATCCCCTTGGCCAGAACAACTTTCAGATCGGAGGGTGAAATCGAACGCACCACCGGGGCGTCGTCCGATTGCGCCGTAGCGGCAGTATGGTCGGCAATGGTCATGGTCCTTCCTCGCGAACAATGTTGTCCAAGCAAAGAACACTTTCCGGGCAGACGGCGAAGTGAGAAAGGCGGTCACCGCCCTACCTGAGCAAGCGATTACTATGCAGATGGTAACAGCAATGGGGTTACATGTCTGTTCACACCCTTTCCTCCGCGTTCAATTCATCGTGCTGGCGCCGTGACATCCGCTTTTGCCAGCATTTGACGATCCCTGAAGGGTAACACAGGATCAGGGTACGGCTCCGGCCCGAGCACCTTGGTTAAGTCTTTATTATCGGGCCGCTCCCCGAACCGGGGAGACCAAAAGGCTTGGTTTCATGCCCATGCAAGTTCACGCCATGGCGCTAAACGCTCAAGCCTCGGGCGCTCAATGTGATCATGCCCCGGTCTGCGACTTGATGAGCTGGAGATATTCGCTCGTTCAGCACCCCATTTGCTTGCATCCTGCGCATGATTAGGTGCATGAATTGGACAGGTGGAAGTAAAAGAACAAAAGGCGAGGATCAGGCCTATGACCGACCTTAAAGCACGCAAAAAACAGCTCAATGAGCGCCTAGCCGAACTTGATGGCCGTTTGCACCGGATTGAAGATCATCTTGAGCAGCCGCCGGAGAAAGACTGGGAAGACCGCGCGACTGATCTGGAAATGGATGATGTCCTGCAAGGTCTGGGCAGCGCGGGCATGGTTGAAGTCGAGGCAATCCACGCCGCTCTTGCACGGATAGACGATGGCACTTACGGCATTTGCAAGCGTTGCGGCGAGGAAATTTCCGGTGAACGTCTTGATATCGTTCCACATACGACACTTTGCCGGGACTGCGCCCGTGAAGTCGCAGTGAAAAAGCGTTAGCGCCGGATCAGGCCAATCCGCCGACAAAGCCTTCTGTATCGTCATGCACCAGCGCAATGCGCACCATGCCCTTGCAGAACGGCACTGAGCATCGCAGACGCGCCTCGGCCTCGTCGAGATAGAGCTGTTCGAAACCGTCCCGGCGCATAAGCTCGCTGCTGTCTTCGTAATGGACATGTCCACAGCGCCTGCAGGTGCATTCGAGCGGCGTGCCGTCATCGAGATCGCCGAGATGCAAATCGGTTTTCCAGCTCACCAGAAGTCCTCCGCACGCGGAATGCGCGTATAGCTGA
>CAYOUP010000105.1:0-9624 GCA_964407125.1 uncultured Hyphomicrobiaceae bacterium
TTGCTGCTGAGCTTCACGATGGGCTGGAACGCCATCGTGAAATCGAATATGTCCTTCGGCTTAGACCGACAATGATTGCAAGCTCCCACGGCTCAACAACCTCCATTTGCTTGAGGTGAGTATCACGCGGAATCGCTAATCTAAGCCTAGAAGGTTCGATGAAAAATTCGGAGAATTTGCGTAAATTAAGGAAACTTATCTCAAGGAATCGGCAGTGCTTCAAGCTCGCGGATCGGCTTCTTCGTCTCCGCATCGACTTCGAGAAGCTTTACGCGGTGGCCCCATAGCTGGGCCAGATGCTGCAAGGTCCGCTCGCCTTCCTGCTTGTTGAGCAGGCGGTTCCTGCGGACATAATGCGTTAGCGTCAAACGCCGGTTGCCGCTCAGATCGGCATCCGTCACGCGGATGTCGGGGTCCTGCTCTCCGGCATCGTAATGACGTGCGAGCGTTCGCCTTATCTCGCGATAGCCAACCTCATTATGGATCGAGGTGACCATGACTTCCGGATCATCTGAGTCGTCATGGAGGCCGAAAAGGCGGAAATCGCGGATTACGGCCGGGCTCAGAAATTGCAGGATGAAGCTTTCGTCGCGGTAATTCGCCCAGGCATCCTTGAGCGTCCCCATCGCATCGCCATTGCCGGCAAAATCCGGGAACCAGTCCTTGTCTTCATCGGTCGGATCTTCGCAGATCCGCTGAATGTCGCGCATCATGGCAAAGCCGAGCGCATAGGGGTTGATCCCGGAAAAACGCCGGTCGCTGAAGGCGGGCTGCATCACGACCGAGGAGTGCAGATGCAAAGCCTCCAGCATCGAGCCTTCGGTCAACTGGCCGCGCTCATAGAGCCGGTTCATGATCTCATAGTGAACGAAGGTCGCACAGCCCTCATTCATCATCTTGGTCTGGCGCTGCGGGTAGAAATATTGCGCAAGCATACGGATGATACGCAGAAGCTCGCGCTGCCAGTCCTTCAGGCGTGGAGCGTGTTTTTCGAGGAAATAGAGGACATTTTCCTCCGGCAGGCCGAGATCGTCATTGTCGCCATTCGCGCCTTGTTGCATCTCATCCGGCCCGTGTGCTGGCTGGCGCATCTTTGGAACCGTGCGCCACAGATCGTCAAAGGTCGCTTCCTGATGTTCCTTGCGCTTCCTTTTCTTCTGCTCCTTCTTCAGCGATTTGGAGGAAACCGGTACTTTCGGCTGGCGGCTGACGCCCTGATTCATCAGCGCATGGGCGGCATCGAGGACCGCCTCGACCTCCTCCATCCCGTAACGTTCCTCGCATTCGCGCACATAGGCTTTCGCGAATGCCAGATAGTCCAGGATGGCGTCGGCATTGGTCCACTGCTTGAACAGATAGTTGTTCTTGAAGAAATGATTATGCCCCATCGCGGCATGGGCGATGACGAGCGTCTGCATCGTGGCGGAGTTTTCCTCCATCAGATAGTTGATGCAGGGGTTTGAATTGATCACCAGCTCATAAGCGAGTGAGCGCATTCCGCGCTTGTAGCTCATCTGCTCATGAGCGAAATGCTTGCCGAATGACCAGTGCCGGTACATGAGCGGCATGCCGGTCGAGGTATAGGCGTCGAGCATCTGCTCCGCCGTGATCACCTCGATCTGATTGGGATAGGTGTCCAGCTTCAGATCGCGCTTGCCGATCTTTTCAACCGTATCATAGGCGCTTTTCAGCGTATCGAAAGTCCATTCGGCGTTTTCGAAGAGAGGCTTGCCGCCGCTGCGCCGCTTTTTTTTCCGCGTTTCGGTCATCACTGGCTTTCGGCACTGGAAAACAATTCATGAAACACCGGATAAATCTCGTCCGGCGAGGATACATGGCGCATGGCGAAATGCTTCTGGCGCTTCTCAAGCGGCGAAAAACCGGACCAGATGATGCTCTCGCTGATATGTGTGCCGACCTCGATATAGGCGTAATACTGACAGAGCGGCAGGATCATGCGGTCGAGCATGTCGATGCAGCGGCCCATATCGCCGAGATCGTTGGCGCCGTCCGATGCCTGGGCAGCATAGATGTTCCATTCATCGGCCGGATAGCGCTCCGCCTGCACGCGCTTCATCTCCTCAAACGCGCTTGAGATAACGGTGCCGCCGGTTTCGGTCGAGCGGAAGAAGGTGTTCTCATCGACCTCACTGGCAACGCTCGTATGCCGGATGAAGACGACATCGACCTCGCGGTAATGGCGAGACAGGAAAATGTGCAGCAGCATGAAAAAGCGTTTCGCCAGATCCTTCAGCGACTGCGTCATCGAGGCGGATGTATCCATCAGGCAGAACATGACCGCCTGGGTGATTGGCTTGGGTATACGCTCGAAACGGTTGTACTTCAGGTCAAGCGGGTCGATGAACGGTACCATCCGGCGCAGATGTTTCAGGCGGTTCACACGCTCAAGGAGCAGTTTGAGTTGCTTTTCATCCGTTTCGCCGCCGCGCTCGGCTTCCTCCAGCTCGTCTTCCGCGCGCTGGATTTCTTCAAGACTGGGACGGCGCAGTGCGATCCGCCGCGCAAGACTGTTGCGCATGGTCCGCACGCGGTTGATCTTGGCGGGCGGTCCGTCCACCGTATAACCGGCACGCACCGGTGTCGGAGAGCGCGTGTCCTTGAGCTTGGTCTTGACCAGATTTGGGAGCTTCAGATCCTCGAAAAACAGGTCGAGGAATTCTTCCTTGCTGAGCGTAAAGACGAAATCATCCTCGCCATAGCCGTCAGGCGAACCGGCGGAGCCGCCACCGCCGCGCCCTTCCGGAGGCTTGGGGATCGTGTCGCCAACGACATAGTCGGAATTGCCGGGCAAAACGAAATCGCGCTCGCCGTCACGTCCGAGACCGAAGGAGGGCTCGTGCAGACTTTTTGCGCGAATACGGATCTTCTCCCCGCTTTCGGTTTCCGTAACCTTCCGCCGCTTCAGCGATTCATTGACGGCGTTCCGAATTTCCTCTTTGGCCCTTCGGAGAAAGCGTTGCCGGTTGCCTAGGCTCTTCTCTTTCGGATTCAGGCGTCGGTCAATGATGTGCATATGTGTTTAGCCAGACTTTTTGAGCCTCATATACCAGTCGACGAGGCGGCGAACCTGACGCGGTGTATATTTGCGTGCGACCATCCGCTCAACGAACTCATTATGTTTCTTCTCTGTCTCGCCATCCTTCTTCGCGCCGAAGCTGATGACGGGCAGCAAATCCTCAACCTGGGAGAACATCCGCTTTTCGATCACGTCACGGATTTTCTCATATGAGGTCCAAGATGGATTCTTGCCGGCATTGCGGGCTCGCGCTCTGAGTGAGAATTTGACCACCTCGTAGCGGAAATCCTTCGGATTGGCGATGCCCGCGGGCTTTTCGATCTTCGACAGTTCCTTGTCGATTACGCCGCGATCCATGAGCTGGCCGGTGTCGGGGTCCTTGAAGTCCTGGTCCTCGATCCATGCATCCGCATAGGCGACATAACGGTCGAACAGGTTCTGGCCGTATTCGTGATAGCTCTCCAGATAGGCTTTCTGGATTTCGTTGCCTATGAATTCAGCATATCGGGGGGCCAGCTCTTCCTTGATGAACTCGATATAACGATCCTCGGTCTCCTCCGGCATCTGCTCGCGGCGGATCGCTTGCTCCAGCACATACATCAGATGGACCGGGTCGGCACCAACCTCTTCAGTGTCGAAGTTGAACGTCTCCGAAAGCACTTTATAGGCAAAGCGCGTTGATGCACCATCCATGCCCTCGGTCACGCCGGCCATATCGCGATATTCCTGTACAGTCTTGGAGTGCGGATCGGTGTCTTTCAGGCTTTCGCCGTCATAGACGCGCAGCTTGGAGTAGAGATTGGAATTTTCATGCTCCTTCAGCCGCGTGAGCACCGAAAAGCGGGCCAGCATGTCGAGCGTGCCCGGTGCGCATGGCGCATCGACCAGCTCACTCTTCGACAGGAGCTTGTCATAGATCTTCTTCTCTTCCGTCACGCGCAGGCAATAGGGGACCTGCACGACGCAGATGCGGTCAAGGAAGGCTTCATTGTTGCGGTTCGAACGGAAAGCGCGCCATTCGGATTCATTCGAATGGGCGACGATGATCCCCTGATAGGGCATCGAACCGACATTTTCCGTACCGCCATAGCTGCCTTCCTGGGTTGCTGTCAGCAGCGGATGCAGCATCTTGAGCGGGGCCTTGAACATCTCGACAAATTCGAGAAGCCCCTGTGTCGTCCGGTTGAGGCCGCCACTATAGGAATAGGCGTCGGCATCGTTCTGGCCGAAGAATTCCAGCTTGCGGATGTCAACCTTACCGACCAGCGCGGAAACATCCTGGTTGTTTTCGTCGCTCGGTTCGGTCTTGGCCACGCAGATCTGGCGCAGACGGGACGGATAAAGTTTGATCGCGGAAAACTTCGATATGTCGCCGCCAAACTCGTCGAGCCGCTTGATAGCCCAGGGTGACATATGGCCGGTCAGTTTTCGGGGCGGAATGCCATATTTATCTTCCAGAAGTTCGCCCGTCGTTGATGGGTCAAAAAGACCCAGCGGGCTTTCGAAAACCGGGCTGATCTCGTCGCCCGCTTTCAGTACATAGACGGGGCATTTTTCCATCAACTCCTTGAGCCGTTCGGCGAGCGAGGATTTGCCGCCGCCGACGGGGCCGAGCAGATAGAGGATCTGCTTGCGTTCCTCAAGCCCTTGCGCGGCGTGACGGAAATATCCGACGATCCGCTCAATGGTTTCCTCAAGACCGTAAAATTCCTTGAACGTGGGGTAGGTCTTGATCGTCCGGTTCATGAAGATGCGGCCAAGCCGCTCATCGGCCGCTGTGTCGATTGCTTGCGGCTCGCCAATGGCGTGCAACATGCGCTCGGATGCCGAAGCGTACATCATCGGATCGGTGCGGCAACCTTCGAGGAATTCTTTCAATTCCAGCTGCGCTTCCTGTTTCCGGCCATAGCTGTCGGCATAAAGATCGAAAATCTCGTCAGTGGGCGTCATTCCAACTCTCAGATTGCTCTGTGATCAAAAGTTGTCACTGGGGTTTTGGTTTTCAACTCGTAAACCTGCCTCAAACTCCTTATTCTCTAATATAAGCGCTCGCCTGCGTATTTTTACGACATTCATTATGAATATCGCAGGTTTCTTTCCGAGGCACGATCACATCTTGAATTCTGGCCGTCTGCTGTGGCATATCCCATGCAAGCGCCACGCCAAACAATTCTTCAGCCTCGCTTTTTCGCATGAATAATGGCTGAATGGTCGGCCTCATATTGTTAGTTTGAGCTAGTCCCGGCCAGCCGTCAATCGTAGCTTATCGCACTGATGAAATCCGGGGCATGAAATATTTGTAACTTTTACGGAATAACCCGGCAGGCGGTTTCGCCGCATGTCCGTTTTGCTATGTCCGGCGCCCCTGTACAGCGAGGGCATGCTCTTCATGGGTCACAATGTTGCGCGCCATATCGCCGCCGGGCATCACATTGCTTTGAATTTCAGCCTGAACGACGTAGAGCGGGCGGCCTCGCAGCTCGCTGCGAATTTGCGCCAGATACTGGCAGATGATGGCCATAACGAAGAATAGCGTGCCGAACATGAGTGCGGTGACAAGGTTCGTCGACGCCCATCCGCGCGGCACATCTTCCAGGAAGAAGCGGACAAAAATAACGTAAAAAACAAGCAGGAAGTCGGCTAGCCCCATAATCGCCGAAAGGGCAGCAGCAATGAGTAGAGGCCTGTCCGAATTCGAGACGATCAAATTACCAATACTGGCAATAAGCGGAACGAGGCGCCGCCGCCGCCGGGAACTGCGCCGGTCGAGTTGCGTATATGGCACGCGGGAGACCGTAAAACCGGCATACATCGCGAGCACGCGGACATATCGGAAGCTGTCCTTGATGCGGAGCAGGGCGTTCAGTGCCGTGCGGGTCAGGCCAATGAAATGTGATGCGCCGTAGAGCTGGGAATGTTCAAGAAAGATGCGGCATATAAGATAGTAAATCGAATAGAGCGCCCGGTAGAACAGGGAACGTCCGCTTGAACTCTTGATGCCAACCGCGACACCGCCTGTGTCATGTGCTTTTCCCGCAATGTCCGGGATCAGGGCAGGCGGGTCGGTTGCCGGGTTGAGAATGACGATCACATCCCCGATCGCCTGTTCAAGCCCGCAGGCGATCGCCATCTCGAAGCCAAAAGGGCGCGTTAGGCGGAAATAGCGGAAATTAGCAATCTTATCCTTGTGCTGCTCGAAGAAGCTGCGCGTGCCGTCATGAGAGCCGTCATCGACGAAAATCAGCTCATAACTCCCGAAATTCTCACGCATCACCATGTCCAGTTCGCCGACCACCTCGGTGAGAATATCGTGATCATTCTCAAGCGGGATCACCACCGATACGAACAGGTCATGTCTCATCAGCATCAGCCCGGAATAAAGCTTTCCATACAATCAGGCGCACCGGCGAATATATCATCGAGATCGAAAATATTGTCTATCTTGCCTCCGAGTATGGAGACGACATTCGGCGCATCCGGATCATGCTTGTAGAGAATCGGACGGCTGTCATTGGCGTCACTCTGCGGCAGGATCGTCTTAACAGCCCAGAGCGATTCGACATAGCGCGCCTGCGCCAGGGCCGGGAGATAGCGGCTGGCGTCTCGCGACATGCGGTCATATCGCGAGGGAAGCGGGAATTGCGGCTTATAGCCTGAATAGGGGACATCGCCCGGTTCATCGGTCCAGCTGAAATGCGGCGTATAGCTGACATGGCTCAGTGTTGACAGGCCGCGCGGTGGGAAAGGCATGAGCGAGAAAAACGGCCCGCACATGACCGTCACGGCGATGTTCCGAAGCGCTGGTGGCAATTCGATCAGCGCCATTTCCGTCGCTTCATGACGCAGCCTTATGGTGCTCAACCCACTGCGTCTCAGGAGATCGTTTAGCCGCGCATAGGTACAGTTATAAAGCCTTTCGCAGACGATCCAGTTTCTGGCCGCGGTCTGGCGATCGAAGATTTCCAGCTTGAGCGCTGTCAGCTTTTCTCTCCCGTCTGCCTTCACGCAGACAGCTTCGGTATTGAGCCGCAGCTCAACGCCAGCGCCAGTGATCCTTTTCCGCATGATCTCGCGCAGCCTGTCGGCATCGAACACCGGTTCTGAAACCGAATAGACCGCCTCCACAAGATCCTCATCGAAGAGCCGCACCACCTGTTCCGGAGCGGGATCGAGAAAGGCCCCGATCTGGTTGCAAAAATGTTCGAACTGACCCGGCGTAACATGCGAAAGGCGGCGGCTGATCGCATAGTACTGGTTGAAGTCGGTTACCACCGCATCGCCGAATTGGCTTAAAAATTGCGGCAGGTTAACCCGTGAACGAATGCCGGTCAGGATGCTGCGCGGATAGTGGTAGCCATTATGGACCCGCGCCTGATTGTAATAGGATGCGTGGCGGAAAAGATCCTTCTCTCTTTCAATGATCACGACCCGCGCGCGGGGGTGAAGCTGCTTCAGGCGCAGTGCTGCGTAACAGCCGTAAATGCCACCACCAATAATGACATGATCATAGTCCATGGGTTCGGCGTCCGGGCGGCTCAGCGCTCATGACGCCCCGGCCCTGAAAGAATTGCCGCTTTTCCTCACGCAGGTCCGCAATGCCCGATAGATAGAGCAAGGAAAGATTGATGAGCCGGGCCGAGGATTTGGAATTGGGATCGTCGCTCCATTCAACAGGGAAATCGAGGATCTTCGCCCCGAGCCATTCTGCGCGGACGGCGAGTTGGGTGGCAAAAAACCAATCATCGGTAAACTCGAAACGGCTGGATAGATTGCGGTAAAGGCTGGTGCGGATGAATTTGAAGCCGCACATCGCATCGGTGAAGCCGACGCCGAGCCGTGCGGCAAGAATCTTGTTAAACATACGCGACATAGCCGCCCTGAGTACCGAGCGGTTTGTGACTTTTGCACCCGGCATAAGCCGTGAAGCGAGATAGAGGTCGTAACCTGCGCCGGACTGGATCAGCTCGTAAACCTGTTTCAGATGCTTCAGATCGGTCGCCAGATCGACATCCATATAGCCGCAGAACTCGGTCCCGGCCTCACCCCAAGCGGTTTTTAGCGCAAGGCCGAAGCCGCGCTTGCCGACACTCAGATATTTCACCCGTTCATGCGCTTCGGCAAGATTTCGGCCGATGTCGGGCGTACTGTCCGTCGAGCCATTGTCGGCGATGCAGATTTCGAAATGCTCGATGCCGGAAACGGCGCAGAATTCGAGAGTCCGGTGGACCGACTCGCCAAGCTGCGCTTCCTCATTGAGCACCGGAAATGTGATGTGGACCGTTTGCTTGCCGTTCATCTCGCCTGCTCCCATTCGCCTCTATCGCCCGGCCTTACCTGCCACGTCCAGAAAAAACGGGATCGTACGGCGTTGATGAATAGGCTTTGACAATTGAGCATGGCGAGAGGATTTTAATGCCGCAGGGCCGCCTTGATGACCGCTTCCGGCTCATTCGCGATTAGGCGGACGGCTTCTTCAGCCTCACTGAATGGGAGGATCGGCGCAATGATACCGTCTGCTGAAATCGTGCCGGCAGCGAAATCCTCAGCGCATTGACGCTGCAAATCCTTGGCAAAGAGCGGCGGGTCCGTGCGGACCGGATTGCCGACGCCTAGAGCCGGCAGGGAGGCGTGCAGGGAAATGCGATTGTGAAAGAATTCCTCGCCGAGATCGAGTTGGCCATCGGTCGGGCTGTAGAAGCCGACGCAGACGACGCGTCCGCATGGCCTCAAGGCGCGGATGCTGCGATGCAGGCTCGACAGATTGCCGGAGCACTCGATCGCAACGTGAGCACCCCCGGTTTCCTGCTTGATCAGCCTCGCAAGATCGTCCGTGGTCTTGCTGTCGTAGACACGCTCCGCGCCGAAATGCGCCGCGAGTTCCCGGCGCAATGCGAAGGTTGATGACACGACAACACGTGCGCCGCGGGCCGCGCAATATTGAACGGCGAACAGGCCGATCGCGCCAAGGCCGGTAATATAGACGGTTTCGCCGCTTTCAATGGCTCCGTCGAGAACCGCACCGAGCGCGAAGCTGGCCGGATCGATGCAGAGCGCCTGCTCCGGCGTCAAGGCGCCGAGCGGTTCGATTTTGCTTGCTGGCAATACGTGCCGGTCGGCAATCGGTCCCCATCCGAAGACGAGGTCGTCCGTAACAAACCCGTTCACCTCCGCACACGCCGCCACGACCTCGCCGGCGAACATATTGCCCATCTGCAGCGGGTAGAACGCGCTTCCCTCATCCCGGTCCACGAAAATCCGCAACTTCGGATCGAGCACATGGCGGGCGAAGGGACTGCGGCCCTTATAGGCCATCATCTCGGTGCCGTGTTTGAAGCTGGACAGGCGCGGCCTGACGACCACATCGCCGGGTCCAGGGGAGGGCAGGGCACGCTCCTGAAACGTGGCCTCGCCCGGCCCGGTCATCATCAGGATGGTCTGCTTGGCCGGCGCCATCCTTTCCCTCCGCTAACGCAGTTCGGCGCAGAACCGCTGAATGCGCGAGCAGGCTTCCTCCAGCGCCTCGGTCGAGGTTGCATAGGAGATGCGGAAGAAGGGCGACAGGCCAAAGGCCGAACCGTGAACGACGG
>CAYOUP010000106.1:0-9596 GCA_964407125.1 uncultured Hyphomicrobiaceae bacterium
AGAACCGGGACAAACACCGGAGTTCGATGAATACACTGTTGTCCTCAAAGGCACATTACGGGTTGAAACAAAAAAAGATGATTTTTATGTACATCAGAACCAGGCCATCATGGTCGGCAAAGGAGAATGGGTAAGGTATAGTTCCCCTGAAGAAGAGGGTGCCGAATATATTGCCATTTGCATACCTGCTTTCTCACCCGAAATGGTAAATCGCGATCACCAAAACCCAGCATTATGAATTTCCGGGAATCAGACCTGATCCTTAGACTGGACAACAAAATACCCTCTTATGATGTAAGTCTGAACGGACAGATCAAGTTTTACACCCTTTGCAATATCCTTCTCGACAGTGCTGCTATCCATGCAAATAAATACCGGTTCGGCTATCATGACATGCGCAAAGAAAATGTATACTGGGTATTGTCCCGTTTTCATATCATCATGCATGGGTATCCCCGTATGGATGACCATATCAAAGTAGAGACCTGGCCAAAAGGTGTTAACAAACTCTTCTTTATGCGTGATTACCGTATCCTTTCAGCAGATGACAGGTTACTTACGACCGCTACCAGTGCATGGCTGATCCTTGATGGAAATACCGGGAGGCCAAAGAAGATGGAGGAAAACAACAGCCTTCATAGTTATCATATCGATAATTTCCATGCCATTGAAGCAGCACCTGATAAGCTTCCGCAGATCACAGAACCTGACCGGCAAATGCCTGTCGTAGCCCGGTACTCCGATCTGGATATTAACAAACATGTAAATGCAGTGAAATATATCGAATGGGTGCAGGACTGCTATCCACAGGAATTCTATGAAAAGCAGAATGTGAAAGAGTTCCAGATCAATTATCAGTCTGAGACCAGATATGGAGAAGAGGTACAGATCCGCATCAGGAATGCATCCGCGTCTGATCCGTTTCAATACTTTGAGGGGATTAGGGCCAGTGATGAAAATGCAGCATTCAGGGCCCGGGTAAAGTTCGGGGTTTTATAGAACCGGTACACCGCAACAGGCCCATTGAAATAAATTAAGCTGGTTGAAAACCAGTTTTGATATATGCTTAAAATTCCCCTATATTAACCGATATGAAAACCGTTCTATTATTCTTTCTTATTTCAGTTTTTTCTACATTCTTCGCTGCAGAAATGGATGCTGACGGAAAATACGGATCCCCATCCGGTAATATTGAGCCTGAGCTTGTATTGGTGCCGGGTGGAGAGTATACCATGGGGGTTAAGCCAAGTCCGAGAAATAATTATGTTGACAACGCTGCGCACCTGGTACGGGTCGATTCCTTCTATATGGACAAATATGAGGTTACAAATGCCCAGTATCTCGAATTTTGCCAGTCCACCGACCACCCATTCCCAGAGTTCTGGGGGATGGATGTATTTTGCAGTGGACCCGGTTTCCCGGATCATCCTGTGGTAGGGGTTACCTGGGCTGCAGCTATGCAGTATGCCGAATGGAAAGGGATGCGACTGCCAACGGAAGCCGAATGGGAATATGCTGCCCGTGGCGGGCTTGCTAAAAAAAGATATCCAAACGGGAATGATGTTGATTCCACCCTCAGCAATTACAATGAGACCTATGGACATCCTATCCGGGTCGCATGCCTTCCAGCCAACGGGTATGGACTCCATGACATGTCAGGAAATGTGGTTGAATGGGTAAGTGATTACTATGCCAAGGATTATTTTCTTGAAGCTCCTGTTGATAATCCCACTGGACCCAAATACGGCAAACGCAGGGTTATTCGTGGCGGAGGCTGGCGGTCAGGTAAAATGTGTGCCACCGTTGTCTTCCGGCAGAGCCTGCGGCCATATTGGGTGGATATAAATGTAGGCTTCCGTTGTGCCAAGGATCTTTAGACTCAATTTCATCCTCCAGATATGAAAAGAATTATTTCATTATTCCTCTTTACCTGCCTGTTGTGCCAGTTCCATGTACTCCATGCACAGGTAGATATGGATGATGCCACCCGTTCCCTGTTTATCCTTGACATCGCAAAATATATTGAATATGACGATGAGATCCAGTTGCACTCAGATTTCAAGATAGGGGTAATGGGCAGGAATACTGACTTCTACTGGGAGCTTTATGAGATGGCAAAAACACGCAAATTCATCCAGGAAAAGCCCATCAAAGTCCTGATGTACCCTGAATTGGATAACATCGAAAAATGCCATATCCTGTATGTAAATAACAGCGAAGGATTTAAAATGAAAGAAGTGCTGGAGAGAACCAGGGGAAATAATACCCTGGTTATCAGCGAAGGCTATGCATTTAATGAATCCATGATCAACTTTGTAATGGCTGAAGGGACACCCCGGTTCGAACTGAACGAGGAGAAGCTGAATATGGAGGGACTTCAGGTAAATGAATTGTTCCGGGAGCAGGCCATTAAGACCAGGGAGGACTGGGAAGCACTTTTTATTGAGACTGATATTGCCCTGGAGCATGAAAAAGAAGTTGTACAGGAACAAAAGATCGTGATTGATTCCCAGGAAGTTGAAATTGCAAGGCAGTCAGCCATGATCAGGGCACAAAAGGCACGCCTGGATAGTTTAAACAATGAGATCCTGGACAAGGAAAAAACCATAAAGCAGAAAATCCTCATCCTGGACAGGCAGGTCCGGGAGATCGGACAGCAAGATGAAGAGATCCTCAGACAGAAGCAGGAAGTCGAATCCCAGCGGTCCACCCTCGGAAAACAGCAGGAGGAAATTTCTCAACAGGAGAACCAGATCGAACAACAGTCTATACAAATATCCGAACAACAGACCATCCTGATCGAACGGCTTAAGGCCATTGAAAAACAAAAGATGCTGATCTGGTTCTTTGTCATTGCATTGATCCTCGTATCGGGATTGGGTTATTTCATATACCGCGGATACCGGATCAAAAAGGAATCCAACATTCAGCTTGAAGCAAAGAACCGTCTGATCATGCAACAGAAAGATGAGATCCAGCAACAAAAGGAAATTGCTGAATCACAGCGTGACCAGATCGCTTACCAGAAAAAGCATATCACTGACAGTATTCATTACGCCCTTCGCATCCAGACCGCATTGCTGCCTTCACTGGAACTCTTTTCAGAAAAACTCGATCACTTTGTATTGTACAAGCCCAGGGATATTGTCAGCGGAGATTTCTACTGGGTAGCAGAGATTGGTCCCCAGATCATGATCATCTCGGCTGATTGCACCGGACACGGGGTCCCTGGTGCATTTATGAGCATGCTGGGAGTGAGTTTTCTGAATGAGATCATCCTGAACAAGGGGATCATCCAGCCAGATCAGGTAATAAATTTCTTGCGGGAAGAGATCATCCGTGCCCTTAAGCAAAAAGAATCCGACAGTGAAATAAAGGATGGTATGGATATATGCGTATGCCTGCTGGATCCGGAAAAAAGATCCCTGCAATTCGCCGGTGCCCTTTGTCCCCTATGGATCCTGAGCAAAGGTGAGTTGACTGAGATCAAGGGAGATAAAATGCCTGTAGCCATCCATGATACCATGAAACCTTTTACCAATCACTGGATAGATCTGAAACAGGGAGATACCTTTTATATTTTCTCTGATGGATTTGTAGATCAATTCGGCGGACCCAACCAGAAGAAATACCTGAGCAAGAATTTCAAAATTACGCTTGGGGAGATACAGGCAAAACCCATGTATGAGCAGGGAGCCGAACTGGACAGAATATTTGAAGAATGGAGAAAGGATGTTGAGCAGATCGATGATGTCACCGTGATCGGTGTACGCGTCTGATCTGATTAATTACATTCCCAGACGGTAGTAACTCCCAGGACGGTAACCGGGGGTGTGCTTTCTTTTTCAGCCAGTTCATCGCCGCAATAGAGAACCCCCGGCGTCCGGCTGAGCTCACCGTCATCATTATAGGTCACCTTGCTGCATGTTTTGCAATCGTTATCCGTCCCGCAGGCAGTCACCAGGCAGGCAATCAACATGATAACGAACCAACTTATCAGTGTGTTTCTTTTCATCATATTCTTTTTATATGTAAACTTAATCAATTTTGTTGCGTTTTACGCCAGGAAAATCATGCTGCACGCATATGCCTGCGCCTGAATGCCCAGACCCCGATCATAAAATAGGCCAGGGTTAAAACCAGGATCATTGTCAGGTCAGGAATGGTTTCCTTTATCTCCTGTCCTTTGATCAGCACTTTGTTAAGTGCATCAACAGCCCAGGTAGGCGAAAGAATATCATTGATATGAAAAGTGATACCAGCAAGGGTGAAAAGCTTGCCACCACTTATGGGAAAGGCAGCTCCCGTAAAGAACATGAGAATAAACAAAGGAAATGTGCCAATGATGGCCACATCCTTTATGGAACGGCAGATAGCAGCAACAATCAGGCTGAATGCTATCATCGACAGGCTGGTAAAAAAAGCCACCAGCATGATGAACCAGAAGGTCCCCGGTAGCAAGGTATATCCCATACTGACTGCAACCAGCATGGTCAGTAACAGGGATATAATGGCAATGATGACCTGGATCAGGGATATCCCGCCCAGGAATTCCAGGGCAGAAAGATTTGATATTTTCAGCCTTTCAAGGGTTTTAGCTTCAGGTTCCCTCACAATGGCAGCGGAAGCAGAAAAGATCATCATGATAACAGCCAGGATCATCATGCCGGGTACATATAACTCAAATGTTGTCCTTTGTCCTGAGTATCCAAGGGTAGTTTCTTTCCAACCGACGGGCAAAGATATCCCTGAAGCCTCCCTGATAAATTGGTTGATCAGTTCCTCTGACCACACGGCACCAATGATATACTGCATATCTGAAACATCTCCCACGAGCTCAAGCAACTTTTCCGTGGATTCATTATTTTCGGGGTTCAAAAGTACAAGGCTTAGCTGCCGGGGAATGACAACCATCACGTCAGCTTTTCCTTCCTGTAGCAAGTTAATCCCTTCCGACCGCTCATCCTGTTCAGCATACTGTAACATAGATGTCTCGGGAGTCATAGATGCCTGTTGCATGTAATAGATCAAGGAATCACCCAGGTTTATCGGCTGATCCCCGGAAAATATTCCTTCATCCTGGTTTATCAGTATGATATTGAATTCAGGTGTTTCGGCTTCCACCATCATGTAATACATGAAAACGAAGAAAGGGGCAAGGGAAATGGTCAGCAGCAGGATCCAGTAATCCCTGATCTGTTCCCGGATACTTTTTATAAATACAAAATACCATCTCATTGCCTGAGCCTCCTTCCTGTCAGGTGTATAAAAACATCCTCCAGGGTATTTTCCCGCATATTCATGCTGCTTACCTGGATTCCTGCCTGGTCTAATATCTTGTATATCATGGGAATCTTGGGGACCAGATCCATGGCCTTAATGATCCATCTCTCTTCAGAAATCATCAGATCAAACTTATTCTGACGTAACTTATTTGCTACAATATCAATAAGCTTATCTTTGGTTACCTGAATTTTAAGTTCAAGTATATCACCTTCCCCGATGGACTTTTTTAAATGCTGTGGTGTATCAAGCTGCAAAAGCTTCCCCCTGTCAATGATGGCAACCCTGTCTGAGATCCTCTCAGCCTCATCCATGTTATGGGTGGTAAATATGACTGTTTTCTCGGCTGATGTTTGCTGGATAAAATCCCTGACCATTATTCGGCTTTGAGGATCGAGCCCGGCTTCAGGCTCATCGAAAACAACAATTTCAGGTTCATGAATGATGGCCATAATAACATTCAGTCTCCTCTTCATGCCGCCGGACAGGGTTGAAACCAGTTTATTCCTCTTTTCCCTGAGCCCAATCCGGTCAAGTAGCATTTCTGCCCTGTCCCTTGCTGCTTTTCCCGGAACATTATACATCCGTCCCATGAAAACCAGTTGCTCATAACATGTCAGTTTGTTCCAGAGTATGATTTCCTGGGGACAGATGCCCACCCTCAGTTGATGGGACCGGATACCGGCATGGGTGATCTTTTCTCCGTTTATCCATATCTCCCCTGAAGTGGGTCTTAACAATCCGCACATCATCCGGATAGAAGTGGTTTTACCTGCCCCGTTGGGTCCCAGGAATCCAAACACCTCACCTTTTCTTACCTGTAGCGTAAGGTTATCCACGGCAAGTAAGTCCCCGTAATACCTGACAAGGTTTCTAATTTCCAGGGCAGTATCCCGCTGGTTCATCTCATTTTTCATGTCAGATCAGGATCTCATCAATAAATATCTTCTGGAAATAATGGATGATCTCATTCCCTGAAGGTCCAACGCCAAGCATCATATAACCCAGTATTCCATTGATGGCAGAAATCAGAGCCATGCTTCTGCCGGATGGATTATGTTCACAGAATTCCCTGTTCTGCATCCCCATTTCAAACATTGATTCCAACATTTCAAAAACATCTTCAGCATATCTTCGGTAGAGATCACTCAGTTTTTCATCCTCGAAAGCCTTAACCATGGATAAAAAATAGAATTTTAGGTTTTCCGTATTTTCCATCCAGTAGCTTACGTATTCTGAGATAAATTCCTTGAGCCCCTTTTCCATACTCCTGTTCAGCAATACCTTTCTGAAAATTTCTTCTTCAGGTACCGATAATTTCTGGTTGGCATAGATGAGGATCTCATCCTTGCTCCTGAAATGATGGTACAGTCCACCCTTACTGAGCGAGGCACGCCTGGCAATGTTGTCCATGGAAGCTCCTTCGTAGCCTCTTTCAAGGAATTCCTGAACAGCCGCCTGGACGATTTCCTCTGTTCGAATTTCTTTTGCTTTTTTCCTGGTCATAACAGCTTACATACCGACGGTCGGTTTGTAAATTTAGTTAATTCTGGGAATAAAGTCAATGGATCTTTGCTATTTTTACTTTATTCCAAAAGTATACAATATGCTGAAAAATTTTCGATGTATTTTGATAATCAGCCTGTTCACCACAGGGATCAGTAAGGGACAAGTGGCTCCTATGCTTACCGTGGGACCCGAAAACGGTCATTTGATCATTGCCGGCGGTAATTTACATGATACCAGCGTGTTTAATCTATTTATCCGGCTGGCTGGGGGACCCGAAGCTTCTGTTGTGATCATCCCAACGGCGGCAGATGATGGTTTTTTTGAAGGGGACAGTGCCCTGATCATGCTCGAGAGAAGGTATAACAGGCTGGGATTCCAAAATATCACCATTCTGCATACCAGGGATCCCGGGGAGGCCGATACCAAAGCTTTTACCGAACCTATTACAAAAGCCAGGGCTGTTTGGTTTTCCGGTGGCCGTCAGTGGAGGCTGGCTGACTCATACCTGAACACACTCACCCACAGGGAACTTAATAATCTTCTTTCACGGGGAGGTGTAATCGGTGGATCCTCTGCCGGGGCAACCATTCAGGGATCATTTCTGGCCAGAGGGGATACCCGGGCCAATACGATCATGGCAGGGGATCATCTTGAGGGATTTTCATTTATCGATAATGTGGCCATCGACCAGCATTTACTCGCCCGCAACAGGCATTTTGATATGTTCGAGATCCTGGAATTGTACCCGGACCTGTTGGGGATAGGACTGGACGAAAATACCGCTATTCACGTTATGGGGGATACTTTCGAAGTGGTCGGAAAAAGTTATGTTGCCATATACGACCGCAGCCGCTGGTCTGCAGAGAGGGATACCACCTATCTGTTGCCTGCAGATTTAAAAGAATTCTACTTTCTGCGTAGAGGGCAGCGTTATGATCTGCGCACCAGAACGGTTATCAGATAATTTGTATATCACCGGTTTTTCTTTTAAAAAAATCCTGTTAATTTTAAGTGAATGAATTCTTAACCATTGCCATATTACTTGCATGAGAAAAACTGCTTTTGCTTCTTCCGCTCTTTCCGTCATGACATTGATCCTGGGACTCCTGTTCATGCTACACCAGGTTCCCTATAGCAATTATATCCTTGCCCTCAGCCTGTTCTTACTGGCTGCGTCCCTGATCATTTTCTATACACTCAATAAACAGATCATGTATGTTGTAGGCGCTATTTTTTGCTTTCTCCCCATGGCAGGTATGATGTTCAGGCAGCTAAGCCTGCCGGGTGCAGAACTAATCATCACAGGGGGTTTGTTCCTGTTTGCCATCCTCTTCATTCCCTGGTATGCATATAGGAGCTACAAAGGATCGATTAAATAATCTCTTTTAAAATGCTGTTTAACTTCTGGTTAAAAGCCTGGGGATTCTCCAATTGAACAAAATGCCCCACCCCTTCGATAAATCTTACCTCGAAATCAGGATATAGCTTCCTGTTGGCTTCCACATCAATGGGGAACATCCTTGAATTGATGGAATATATAGGGATATCCAATCCCTCAAGCAGTTCAACCGGATCCGTGGAAATATTGTTGACCATGGCAGATATACCTATTTCTGCCGGCCCCTCGGCCATGTCTTCCGCAATTTCCATGACCAACACACTATCTGCACCGGGAGGGAACATACCATGCACAAAACCAATGGTAGTATGATAAAAATCCTGCCTGAAGGGTTGGACAAACTGCCTGATCATGGAATCTGACATTTCATACTGAAACCCCTGGTAGGTATCCACCCCTATAAGGGCCAGGGTCTGTTGTTTCAACTGATGTGCAGCAGCAATGATCACCCCACCTCCCATGGAATGGCCGATCAGTATGATACGGTCCAGTTCAAGATGTTTTACCACACTTGCCACATCCATGCCGAAGGCTTGTAAAGTATAATCATCTCTCTCCATTCCAGACTTTCCATGCCCGGCCAGGTCTATGGTTACTACCTTATACTCCTGGGAAAAGGTGTCGACCTGTTCCCGCCAGTACCCCTGGTCACAACACCAGCAATGGACAAATACCAGTGCCGTTTCACCTTCCCCATATAGGGTATACTTTATTTCAGTCTGATCTGCGGAAAGAACCGAGCCTTGTTCAGGACCCGGAGAGCCCTGTTGGATACAGGAAGTTATAAGTAAAGCAAGGATGAAGATCTTGATCATTTTCATGACATGGTATTTTATAGAAATATACATGCTTTCTGTTAACAAATCAAGACCTTTTGCATCCCGCTTAATCCCTGTGCGTTCAAGAAATGGGGATTACCTGGTCCTGGTTGTATACCTAGCCTGCAGAATGGCCCAGAGCAGGGCCCCGATCAGGATGGACACCAGGCCTATCAAAGGACTTACAAAAGAATTTTTTAAGCCCTCCATGATCAGGGCTGGCGACACATCCGCAGCCGCGATGATGGCATTCAGCGCCTGCACAAAACCCAGTACCTGTGTAAACATACCCCATACCAGATTGAAAATTCCCAGGAAGAGGATGGCATGGTGAGATTTGTGAAATGGCAGGGATGCCAGGTTTGAATTACCGTAATACTGATTGAACTTGATGATTGCCATGACAAGCATGAGCAGAATGACCAGGATCTGGACCCAGAGGAAGACTCCTCCGTACATTTGCATTGATTCACCTAATGTTTTCATAATAAAGTTTTTAAATTAACAATTAATGATGGATTAAATAATATATGGAGGTAAATTTAGATGTGCTCAGCGTTTAAAACCATCAATTTAGACCGGCTGGA
>CAYOUP010000107.1:0-9003 GCA_964407125.1 uncultured Hyphomicrobiaceae bacterium
CGCCCGTTAATCATGTAAGGATAGCTGCCCATCTTGACATCCGGATAGTCGTTCTGTGCCGCCGATAGAAATGATGCAATCTTGCCTTCCGGCGCTAATACATGGATCGTGGTGGCAATCATTTTAGCACCGGTCCGCAGCCGGGGCGTTACCGCGCTCAACATCGCTTCCATGATTTTCGGCACGCCTGCCATGACGATCACGTTGCCGATGAAGAAACCCGGCGCCAGCGAAACCGGATTCTCAACGAGGTCGGCACCGTCCGGGATGCGGGACATGCGCAGCCGTGCAGGCGTCAACTCATCTTCCGAGTAACGCTGCCGCATCATCGCCACAGCGCGTGGATCGACGTCAATGGAGACGCCGAAAGCCTTGGCGACGGAATCGGCGGTAATATCGTCATGCGTCGGGCCGATGCCGCCGGTCGTGAACACGTAATCATAACGCCCGCGCAGGGCATTGAGCGCGCTGATGATCTCCGCCTCTTCATCCGGCACCACGCGGACTTCACTCAGACGAATACCTATGGCTGTCAGATGATCGGCAATCGTACCGATATTCTTGTCCTTCGTTCTTCCTGAGAGAATTTCATCGCCGATGACGAGCAGCCCTGCCGTCACGATGTCCTGCCCCGCCATCTCGCGCGGGTTCGCCTTGTCAGCCATGGGATTCCGCTTATCCTCGCATTGTTCGTTTCCATGCCGCCGCGGCGGCATTTGTTCTGGAAATCATAATGATAGCCTGAATGACGCTTGCCGAGTAAAATCGGCAACACTATAAAGGCGTCCAATGAAAAATCCGCCAGAGGCTCAAACTGTCGATTTTCCACACAAGCATCTGCTTGGCATCAAGGGATTGAAGCCTGCGGAAATCACCAGCCTTTTGGATCTGGCCGACGCCGAAGCCGATTATAACCGCACCAGCATCCAGAAGCGCGATGCCCTGCGCGGCCGCACACAGATCAATCTGTTCTTCGAAGCCTCGACGCGGACACAAAGCTCGTTCGAGCTGGCGGGCAAGCGGCTCAGCGCTGATGTGATGAACATGGCGATCCGCGCATCCTCCATTGAAAAAGGTGAAACGCTGCTCGATACGGCAATGACGCTGAATGCCATGCGGCCCGATATTATCGTCGTGCGCCATAATGCGGCGGGCGCTGTCGAATTGCTATCACAAAAGGTGGATTGCGCAGTCATCAATGCCGGCGACGGCGAACACGAACATCCCACTCAGGCATTGCTCGATGCGCTGACCATCAGGCGGCACAAGGGCCGGATCGAAGGCCTGACCATTGCGATCTGCGGGGATATTCTGCATAGCCGTGTCGCCCGGTCGAATATCCTGCTTCTCAATGCGCTCGGCGCACATGTACGTGTCGCGGCGCCCTCCACGCTGCTACCGCCGGTCGCCGACCGGTTCGGCGTCGAAGTCCATACCCGCATGACCGATGCGATCCAGGACGCGGATGTGGTGATGATGCTCCGCCTCCAGAAAGAGCGCATGGCAGCGTCCATGGCCCCATCCACAAGGGAGTTCTTCCACTTTTTCGGCCTCGATATGGCGAAGCTGAGGCACGCCAAACCTGACGCGCTGATCATGCATCCCGGCCCCATCAATCGCGGTGTGGAGATTTCATCGTCGGTAGCCGACAGCGCGCGCAGTCTGATCCGTGAACAGGTGGAGATGGGCGTCGCCGTACGAATGGCGGTTCTTCAGGTTCTCGCCCGTAATCTGCCGGAATAGGAAAACCGCCGATGATCGCCTCCTCAACCGTCAAGCGCGATACAAGACCCAAGCGGCTTGTCAATGCGCGCCTGTTCTGCCCCAAGAACGGGCTGGACGAACATGGCGGCCTGATGATCGAGGACGGTCTTATCGCTGATGCCGGACCGCATATCCGCCATTCGGACAGCGCTGGTGACATCGAGACGATCGATTGCGGCGGACATCTGCTGATACCCGGGCTGATCGATATGCAGGTCTCGACAGGCGAGCCCGGCGAGGAACATCGCGAGACGCTGGCGACTGCCAGCAGGGCGGCGGCGGCGGGCGGTGTGACCACGATCATCTGCATGCCGAACACCAAGCCTGCGATCGATGACGTGTCTCTCGTCGATTTCATCGAACGGCGCGCGCGCGACACCGCCATCGTCAATGTCCATACGATGGCGGCGATGACCAAGGGGCTCGCCGGCAAGGAAATGACGGAAATCGGCCTGCTGCGCGAGGCAGGTGCACTCGCCTTCACCGACGCCACGAACACGGTGCGCAATGCCCAGCTTATGCGCAACATTCTCAGCTACACCAAGGATTTCGACGCGCTTGTCGTCCATTTCGCCGAAGATCCCAACCTTGCGGAAACCGGTGTGATGAATGAAGGCGAAGTTTCCGCAAATCTTGGCCTTCATGGAACCTGCACGGAAGCGGAGACCATCATCGTTGAGCGCGATATTCGTCTGACCGAACTGACGGGCGGGCGCTATCACGCCGCCAATATCTCCTGCGCGCAATCGTTGAACGCCATCATCGCGGCGCGGGCGCGCACGCTTCATTTGACATGCGGCGTCACGATCAACCATCTGACGCTGAACGAGAACGACATCGGCTCCTACCGGACCTATTTCAAGATGAGGCCGCCTTTGCGCCCCGAAAGCGACCGGCAGGCGATGGTCGAGGGACTGCGCCGGGGCGATATCGACATCATCGTTTCGGCACACGATCCGCAGGATGTGGACGACAAGCGGCGGCCCTTCGCTGAAGCTGCGGATGGTGCGCTCGGTGTGGAGACGCTGCTTCCCGCCGCTTTGCAGCTTTACCACAATGGCGACATTGAATTGCGTCCGCTGCTGGAAGCAATGACCTGCCGCCCTGCCGAACTTCTCGGAATCCCGGGAGGCTGCCTCGAAACCGGTTCGCCTGCGGACCTCGCCCTTGTCGATCTCGATACGCCCTGGCGTGTGGACGCGCCGGCGCTTGCATCGAAATCGAAAAACTCGCCTTTTGATGAAAGAATGCTGCAAGGCCGCGCAATTAAAAGCTTTGTCGGCGGCACCTGCGTCTATAGTCTCGTCGAAGCTCGACAGTGATTTTTCGGAATGCGCGGGGGGCGCGAGAATGATCCCGGACTTCAGTGATTTTTCCGCCCTGTCGCTCATCATGGCCCTGATCGGCGGCTATTTGCTCGGCTCCATCGCTTTCGGCCTGGTCATCACCCGGCTGGCGGGGCTGGAAGATATCCGCAAGATCGGGTCCGGCAATATCGGCGCAACGAACGTGCTACGCACCGGGCGCAGATGGCTGGCGGCGCTGACACTGTTCGGCGATATCGGCAAAGGCTTCGCCGCCGTTACCATCGCCAGCCAATGGGGCGAACCGCTGGGCTTGCTCGCCGGTCTCGGCGCCTTTCTTGGGCATCTTTATCCTTTCTGGCTCCACTTCAAGGGCGGCAAGGGCGTCGCCACCTATCTCGGTATTCTCGCAGGCGTTTCCCTGATCGCGGCGGTGGCCTTTGCGGTGATCTGGCTCGCCGTTGCCTTTCTCAGCCGCTATTCCTCTCTGTCTGCGCTGGCAGCATCGCTGGCGACGCCCTTCGTGCTCGCCCTGCTCGGCCACGGCCCCGGTATAGGGCTTTTTACGATCCTGACAACGCTTGTCTTCATCCGGCACCATGCGAACATTACGCGACTCGTGAAGGGGAAGGAAAGCAAGATTGGCGGAACGGCAAAGTGACCTTTTCGGAAATGGCACCGCGGATAGCGCGGCGCGGGGTCTGAGTGACGAGGAAAAGCTCGACTGGATCAGGCTGATCCGCACGGAGAGCATCGGCCCTGCGACTTTTCACGATCTGCTCACGCATTTCGGATCGGCGGCGGCGGCTATCGAGGCGCTTCCCGGGCTAAGCCAGCGGGGCGGTTTGCGGGAGCCGCGCCAAGCGGTTTCGCGCGCGGCGGCCGAGGCCGAATGGGAAGCCGCGGAACGCGTCGGCGCACAAATTCTGGCAATTCCGGACACAGGCTATCCTCCGCTCCTGCGTCACATTCATGCACCACCGCCGATCCTTTTCGTGCGGGGTGCAGCAGCGCTGGCGGCAGAGCGCACTGTCGCAATTGTCGGTTCGCGTCATGCCTCCGCAATCGGACGCCAGCTTACCTGTAACATGGCCGAGGATTTCGGCCGCGCCGGGATCACCGTCGTTTCAGGCCTCGCCCGCGGCATCGACACAACCGCCCATCAGGCGTCGCTCGCGACAGGCACGGTGGCTGTCATCGCCGGCGGAATCGACATGGTTTACCCGCCGGAGAACGCCGCCCTTCATGAAGCCATCGCTCAGAACGGCCTGCTTCTGTGCGAGAACCCTCCGGGCGCGGTGCCGCGCGGACAGGACTTTCCGCGGCGCAACCGGATTATCTCCGGCATTTCGTCAGGCGTTGTCGTCATCGAGGCGGCGAAGAAATCCGGCTCCCTGATCACGGCCCGGCTTGCAGGCGAACAGGGACGCGACGTATTCGCCGTTCCCGGCCATCCGCTCGATCCGCGCGCGGCAGGCACGAACGGCCTCATCCGCAACGGAGCGCATTTGACGACATCCGCCGATGATGTGATTGCCGAGCTCTTTTCCAGCTTGTCCATGCAACAGGATTGTTCCAGCAACGGCTTTCGCAATCCGGTTTCCTATTACACGGCGCGCAATGCATCCATCGCAAGCGAATCGGCCGTCCAGCAGATCGTCCTCGATGCGCTGAGTTACACGCCGGTCCATCCGGATGTGCTGCTCAGGCAAACCGGTCTGAGTTCAAGATCGCTTACAGTGGCGCTTCTCGAACTCGATCTGGCCGGGCGCATCGAACGGCACAGCAATGAATATATCTCACTGGGAGCCGAACAAATCGAAGCCGGTGAAGCCCCGGAAAGCGGCCACTCTGCGTCCCTGTCGTAAAGAAATTCTACCGGTCGACTGGCTTGCCCGCTTGAATTTTGGCTTCCTCAAGCGCAACTTGAACAAGATAGGCAAGGAAGGTAAGCCCCGAACGGCCAGCCATATCCCGGATTTGAGCAAGCAACTCGGCGGAATATTCGGCAACTTCTTTAGGATTCGCCGTGTCTAGTTCATTATTTTGATCCTCAATTGGATCTTTTTCGCGCGGTTTCACAAGCAGAGTTCCCTCAAGCGGAGTGTTTACTTGGACATTAATCATAAATTTGTCCTTTTTATTGTATGCGAACGCGGGACTTGCTGTCCCTTATTCTTATAACATGAGAAATAACAACAATATAGCGAATACCCCTTTTAGTTGCATATCGCAACACGTTTCAACCCCTACAAATCTCCATTTGACACGCTGTTGCTCTTTTGACCTAACTGTACGCCGGTTCGGGGTGTTCATGGCCACGGCTTCTTCGCCTCAAATTCAAGGCGAAATGCCTCTCTGCGGCCCTCAAGTTAAAATTTGCCACACCAGACATAAAAAGCGGAAGCTCGTATGAATATCGTCATCGTTGAATCGGCGGCGAAAGCGAAAACTATCAACAAATATCTGGGCAAGGACTATAAGGTCATCCCGTCATTCGGCCATGTGCGCGATCTGCCGCCGAAGGATGGCTCGGTCGAGCCGGATAATGATTTCGCCATGGCCTGGTCGGTCAGCCCCGATTCAACAAAGATCGTCCGTGAGATCGCGCAGGCCGTCAAAGGGTCCGACCGCCTCATTCTTGCGACCGACCCGGATCGCGAGGGCGAGGCCATATCCTGGCATCTGCTCAAGATCCTGGAGGAAAAACGTGCGCTCAAGGGCGTCAAGGTTCAGCGCGTCGCTTTCAACGCAGTGACCCGGGACGCCATCATGGAGGCCATCGCCCATCCGCGCGACATCGACATGCCGCTGGTGGACGCCTATCTGGCCCGGCGCGCGCTCGACTATCTCGTTGGTTTTACGCTTTCACCGGTACTCTGGCGCAAATTGCCAAGTGCAAAGTCCGCCGGACGGGTGCAATCGGTCGCGCTGCGTCTGGTCTGTGCTCGCGAAACCGAAATCCAGTCATTCGTATCGCGCGAATACTGGACCATTGCGGCGCAGCTTGCGGGCAACACGGATCAGGATTTTGAAGCGCGGCTTGTGAGTGCTCTGGGGAAAAAGCTGGAAAAGTTCGATATCCCCAACGAAGAACAAGCGCTGAAACTGAAAACCGCGCTGGAGGCTTGCGACTTCAAGGTCAAATCGATCGACGTCAGCGGCTACAAGCGCAACCCAGCCCCACCCTTCACGACCTCGACCCTGCAACAGGAAGCCTCGCGCAAACTTGGCTTTTCCGCGCGCCAGACCATGCAGGTCGCTCAGCGTCTCTATGAGGGCATCGAAATCGGCGGGGAGACCGCCGGCCTGATCACCTATATGAGAACGGACGGCGTGCAGATCGTGCCTGAAGCGATCGCACAATGCCGCGGCGTCGTCAGCCAGCAATATGGCGACCGCTATGTGCCTGGCAGTCCGCGTGTTTACAAAACCAAGGCGAAAAACGCTCAGGAAGCCCATGAGGCAATCCGCCCGACAAGCTTCGACCGTCTGCCCGATACTCTGCGGCGTTCTCTGAAACCGGACGAAGCCGCGCTCTACAAGCTGATCTGGCAGCGCGCCGTCGCCAGCCAGATGGCCAGCGCCGATCTGGAACGCACCACCATCGATATTGACGCGATGACCGGCTCGCAGGTCTATGGGCTGAGAACGACCGGCTCCGTCGTCATTTTCGATGGCTTCCTCAAGCTTTACGAGGAAGGCCAGGACGATAAGGACGAAGATGGCGATGCCCGTCTGCCCAAGCTGAATGAAGGCGAAAGTTTGAGGCGCCGCGCCATCGAGGCCGAGCAGCATCATACCGAGCCGCCGCCACGCTATACCGAGGCTTCGCTCGTCAAAAAGATGGAAGAGCTGGGCATCGGTCGTCCGTCAACGTATGCCTCGACGCTCAACGTCCTGCGCGACCGCGAATATGTGCGCTTCGAGAAGAAGCGGCTGATCCCGGAAGACAAGGGGCGTCTGGTTACGGCGTTTCTGGAAAGCTTCTTCAAGCGCTATGTCGAATATGATTTCACTGCTGACCTTGAAGAAAAGCTCGACCTGGTCTCTGACGGCAAGCTGAAATGGAAGGACGTGCTGCGCGATTTCTGGCGCGACTTCACAACCTCCGTCAACGACACCAAGGAATTGCGCGTCTCCGAAGTGCTCGACGCGCTGAACGAGATGCTCGGTCCTTACGTGTTCCCGCCGAATGCTGACGGCACCGATCCGCGCGTCTGTCCGGTCTGCGGCAATGGCCAGCTCGGGCTGAAGATCGGCAAGTTCGGGGCATTTGTCGGCTGCACGAACTATCCGGAATGCCGTTATACGCGCCAATTCTCCGACAGCGCGCCGGAACCGGGCGAGGTCCCGGCGCTGAACGGCGATCAGGAGCTTGGCGTCGACCCCGAGAGCGGCGAAACGGTCTATCTCAAGACCGGGCGGTTCGGTCCCTATTTCCAGCTTGGCGAGCCCAAGGAAAAAGGCGACAAGCCGAAGCGCGCCTCCATTCCGCGCGGGCTTGATGGCGAACTCGATCTGCAGATGGCGCTGAAACTGCTGGCCCTGCCCCGCGAGGTCGGCAAGCATCCCGAGACAGGCAACCCGATTGTCGCCGGTTTCGGGCGCTACGGGCCGTTTATCGAACACGACAAGAAATACGCCAATCTTGACGGGCCGGATGAGGTTTTCACGGTTGGCCTCAACCGCGCGGTCAGCCTGCTTGCCGAGCCGAAGAAGGGCCGTGCGCGTTCATCCGCCGCGCCGCTGAAGGTGCTCGGCGCGCATCCAGAACTCGGCGGCGAAGTGCAGGTTCTCGCGGGACGATACGGCCCTTATGTAAAACACGGCAAGGTCAACGCCACGATTCCGAAGGACCGCGATCCGGCGAGCATCACGATGGAAGAAGCTGTCGCGCTAATTGCGGCCCGCGCTGGTGCGAATGGCAAGGCGGCACCCAAGACAAAAGCGAAGGCCAAATCAGCATCGGCGGATGGTGAAAAGAAAGCCGCGCCGAAAAGCAAAGCCAAGGCCGGGGCTAAATCGAAAGCCAAGTCCAAATCCGCAACGACAACATCCGGGCCATCCGCTTGAGCCGAAAACCGAAAGGCGCTTCCGAACAGGATAAGGGCGGCGTGCCGGACTTTCCCAGCCGCGACACAATACTGGAATTTATCCGTACACATCCCGACAAGGTCGGCAAACGCGAAATTGCCCGCGCTTTCAATCTGAAGGGCGATCAACGCATCATATTGAAAGCCTTGCTTCGTGATCTTGCTGATGACGGCACGATAACCAAGCGCCGCAAACGCCTGCGCCGCCGCTCCGACCTGCGGCCTGTCATGGTTCTGGAAGTGGCGGGCAATGACGAGGCCGGCGAACTTTATGCCGTCCCCGTCGATTGGGAAGAGGTCATCGAAGGGCCGCCGCCGCGCGTGCTGATGATCCCGAAAGCGGGCCGCGTACCGGGCATTGGTGATCATGTGCTTTCACGGATCGAACCGGCAGAGAACACTGAAGGCTATGAGCACACAGCCACCCCGATCCGCATCCTGCCGCGCGAGCGCACCCGCCAGCTTGGCATTTTCCGCGTGGGCCGCGACAAGGGCGGCGTGATCGAGCCTATCGACAAGAAGCAGCTCAAGGAATGGAGCATCCCGCCCGGCGAAACGGAGGGCGCGAAAGACGGCGACCTTATTCGTTTCGAAATCACGAAAGCGGGCCGCGGCCAGATCGCATCACGGGCGCGCATTCTGGAAACGCTCGGTCATCCGGAAGGCGAACGCGCCATCAGCATGATCGCGATCGAAAATCAGGGCATCCCGACCCGTTTCCCGCCCGCGATCGACGATGAGCTGGCGAAGCTGAAAAAACCGACGCCGCGCGGGCGCGAGGACCTGCGCAAGGTCCCGCTCATCACTATCGACCCGGCCGATGCGAAGGACCATGACGA
>CAYOUP010000107.1:9013-9532 GCA_964407125.1 uncultured Hyphomicrobiaceae bacterium
ATGCGGTCTGGGCCGCGCCGGATGACGATGAAAACAACAAGGGCGGCTTCATCGTCATCGTCGCCATTGCCGATGTGGCGCACTACGTCCAGCCCGGAAGCGCCATCGACAAGGAAGCGCTCAAACGCGGCAATTCGGTCTATTTCCCCGATCAGGTCGTGCCGATGCTGCCCGAGGCGCTGTCAAATAATCTGTGCTCGCTGATCGAGGGCGAAGATCGCGCTTGTCTCGCCGTGCGCATGGTCTTCAACAGAAATGGCCACAAGCAGAGCCACCGCTTCATGCGCGGCATCATGCGGTCAGCGGCCAAGCTCTCCTACCCGGAAGCACAGGCCGCGATTGATGGCCGCCCGAGTGAACGGGCCGGTCCGCTTGTCGAAACAGTGCTGAAACCGCTCTGGGCGGCCTATCACGCACTGCGCAAGGCGCGCGACAAGCGCGGGCCGCTGGAGCTCGATCTGCCCGAGCGCAAGATCATTCTCGACGATCAGGGCCGCGTCGCCCGGATCGTGACGCCGG
>CAYOUP010000108.1:0-9501 GCA_964407125.1 uncultured Hyphomicrobiaceae bacterium
TTGCATTCGATGCAGGTGCTGTGCGCGGGCGTTACCGGCTTGCGTCCGGCGAGAAAAGCGGAGATGACCTCGACGAGCTGATGTTTGCTGATCGGGCAGCCGCGCAGCTCGAAATCCACATTGATGTGGTCGGCGATCGGCGTCGAGGTCGCCAGCGTTTTGATATAGTCCGGCTGCGCATAGACGGCAGCGGCGTAGTCCTTCACATCGGCAAAGTTGCGCAGAGCCTGAATGCCGCCTGAGGTCGCGCAGGCGCCGATCGTGATCAGGGCGTCGGAGCGCGCACGAATATCGTGAATGCGCTCGGCGTCATGCGGTGTGGTGATCGAGCCTTCGACGAGCGAGAGGTCGTACCGGCCTTCATCAATGCTGCGCACGGCTTCTGGGAAATAGGCGATCTCGACCGCACCGGCAACGGCGAGCAATTCGTCCTCGCAGTCGAGCAGGCTGAGCTGGCAGCCGTCGCAGGAGGCGAACTTCCATACCGCCAGCCTCGGTCTTTTGCGCGCCTGTGCCATTCTTCAGAACTCCTTCAGCGTCAGCAGCTGGCGAATGCGGTCATAGCGGAAGACCGGGCCGTCCTTGCACACAAACACCGGACCGAACTGGCAGTGGCCGCAGAAGCCGACCGCGCATTTCATATTGCGTTCCATCGAGAGCCAGATTTCGCTTTCGGCAAGCCCGGCATCGAGCAGCGCCATGATCGAGAAACGCATCATTATTTCCGGTCCGCAGACCAGGGCGATGCTGTGCAGCAGATCGAAAGTCGCGTGTGGTATGAGTGTCGGGACGACACCGACATGGCCGCGCCAATCCGTGCCCGCATGATCGACCGTAATCACGATATCCATATCGAGCCGCCGCCGCCATTCCGCCAGCTCATCGCGATAGAGGATCTGCTCGGGACCGCGTGTGCCGTAGAGCAGAACGATCCGGCCATAGCGCTCGCGTTCCGCGAGAAGCTGACAAAGAGCCGGGCGCAAGGGCGCGAGACCGAGACCTCCGGCAACGATGATGACATCCTGCCCCAAGGCTTCCGCCATCGGCCAGCCGATGCCGAAGGGACCGCGCAAGCCGAGCGCATCGCCCGGCTCCAGTTCCGTGAGCGCTTTCGAGACGGGCCCGACCGCGCGGATCGTATGGACGAGATGGTTCTGCTCGGCGGGATCGCCGCTGAAGCTGATCGGGACTTCCCCGACGCCGAACAGCTGAAGCATATTGAATTGTCCCGGAGCGAAGGGCGCGACCTCGCCGTTCTCCAGTGTGATCTCCAGGGTGAAGACATCGGCGAGATCCTGCCGCACGCTGCGCACGCGCGCAATATGCGGCACCATCGGATCGGCGGACGGCATCGGTGGAAGCACCGGATTAGCTGGGAGTGCCATAGACATCGAGGATCTGCATCCGTGTTGCGTGAAGGCGATCGACCAGCACGGGCACAAAGCGCTTCATCATTTCATAGCCGAAGCGGTTGTCGGCTTCGGATTTGTTTCGAAGGCATTGCGCATCGATGGAAATCGCGCGGACGAGTTCGAGCGCCTTGGCTTCATGACTCCAGCGATAGGGCGGGATCAGCCAGGATACGCCCACAACCTCGCCCTCACCGAGTGTCTGAAAGACGATCTCGCCTCGCGCCGGGTCAGAAATCTGCAGAGCAACGCGACCATGCCGGATCAGGTAAATCTGATTGGCGGCCTCGCCTTCGTGCAGCAGGAATTGCCCGGCCTCAAAGCGCACATTCTTGCAGCATCCGGTGACCAGATCGATAAATTCCTGATCGAGACCGGCGAAAAACCGATGTTCACTGACAATGCGTTCCAGACCTTCCATGGTCATTCTCCTCCGCTGTCCTTGATGGCGCGGACCTCTTCCGTGATGTCGATGCCGACCGGGCACCATGTAATGCAGCGCCCGCAGCCGACACAGCCTGATGTATCGAATTGATCGTGCCAGGTGGCCAGCTTGTGCGTCATCCATTGCCGGTAGCGCGAGCGCGTCGAGGGACGCACGCTTCCACCATGGACGTAGGAAAAATCCATAGTGAAGCAACTGTCCCAGCGGCGGTGTCGCGATGTTTCGTTGCCGGTCAGGTCGCTGGCATCCTCGACGCTTGTGCAGAAACAGGTCGGGCAGACCATGGTGCAATTGGCGCAGGACAGGCAGCGTTCGGCAACCTCGTCCCAGCGCGGATGCTCCAGATTATTCATGAGCAGGTCGCGAACATTACCGGCGGGCATTTCGCGGCCCATCGACTTCGCTGTTCTGGCGACGATATCTTCAGCCGCCGTAACCTCTTCGCCAGTTGCGGCGCGGCCGGGCAGAGCCTCAAGCATCTCGCGCCCGGCGTCCGTCCCCGCCTCGGCCACGAAAATATGCGCGCCGTTTTCAAGAACTTCGGTGAGTGCGAGATCAAATCCCGCCTCGGCTTTCGGACCGGTATTCATGGAGGCGCAGAAACATGTCCCGCCTGCCTCCGCGCAGTTCACGGCGACAAGAAAGCTGTTCTCTCTTCGGCTGCGATAATGCGGATCGACGTAGGGTCCAGCAAGAAACACCTTGTCCTGAATGGCGATGGCGTTCAGTTCGCAGGCACGCACGCCGATAAAGGCGAATTTCTCCTCGCTGAGGGCTTCCTGCTCCACCTTGATCGCGTCGCCATCGCGCTTTGCCGTCCACATGGGCATGAGCGGTGGATGCAGAAAGCGCTTCCAGCTATGCGGCCCCACGGCATAGCCGAACAGCGCCGAGTCGTTCCGCCGCTTCAGGCGATAGTGGCCCGGCTGCTGCTCGTCGGCCCAACCCTCCGGCAGGTCGCCGAGCGTTTCGACATCGTCGTAGATAATGGCCTGATCTTTCACGCTCGGGCCTATGACGCGATAGCCCTCATTGCGCAGCGCATCGATCAATGCCTGCAGGCCATCGGTTGTGAGAGCGATTTTTTCTAAAGCTTGCATCGCGTCATGATCCGCCGGGCTATTGACGATTGTTCATTGTCGAATCGTGCCACTCACATCATGATGCCAAGCACGTCCAATGTTCAAGCGGGCATTGAACAACGTTCTCGCAAAAGACAATTTTGCCGCTCACGGGGCTCATCAGCCGTAATAGCACCAAGAACATGTGCCGCGTGGGCTGCGTACTTGTCTGAAACCACAAAAACGAACCCGCGCCCTTGATTTGGATCAACGTGCATGAGCCTGGCCACCCTTACTTTGAAAACAGATGAATGAAAACGGTTTAGTGACAAGATGCGCGGCAAGGATGAGACCCTTGATCAAAGACGCGGCCTCTTCCGGATTTCCCTGCGGACTGGCCAATTTGTGGAAGTCTGAACAGAGAATTCTGCTCGGTGATAACGGCAGCACCAATGCGCGCTGTTATCTGGCGCAGTCCCAATTCAGAAACCGTTTTGAAGCCAAGCGGCGCTTCCGTGAAGAGCTGTCCAAAAATCGGAACCTGCCTCATTACCCATGACGATCCTGCTTTTATGGTTTGCGGGTGCTTGCCGAGAAAATACTAAAACACGGATTGATTGAAGGGAAAATATGAACAGCATACTTAATCCATTTCCAGACATGCCGGATCTCATAAAATTGGAAGATTATGCCGAGCTTGTGGGCGCGGAGACCATAGATCGCCTGCTTGCGAAGGCGGACGCGCTTTCCGATTACCATGTTGCCCACATCAATTCGACATATTATGGCGGTGGTGTCGCACAGATTCTCGGGCCTTTGACCCTCTTGATGAATTTGGCAGGCGTGAGAACCGAATGGCGGGTTATCCAGGGACGGCCCGATTTTTTCAGTATCACAAAACGCATGCATAACGCGCTGCAAGGCGCCGACATCAATCTGACGGAACTCAAGACCCAGATCTATGAACAGGTCGCGTATGAGAATGCGATCCGTATCCACCTCGACCACGATTT
Organism: uncultured Hyphomicrobiaceae bacterium; assembly: GCA_964407125.1. Lineage (GTDB taxonomy): Bacteria > Pseudomonadota > Alphaproteobacteria > Rhizobiales > Rhodomicrobiaceae > JAHQVI01. Next base: position 3,929 of record CAYOUP010000108.1, read on the forward strand.
CGTGATTGTACATGATCCGCAACCTCTGCCGATCATTGCCTGTTACCGCAAGAAAGCGCCATGGATCTGGCGCTGCCATATCGATCTGTCCGAGCCCAATCAGGAGCTTTGGCGCTATCTCACGCCATTCATCGAACAATATGACGCCGTCGTCGTGTCGCTGCCCGAATATGCCCAGAAACTTACCACGCCGCAGCGCTTTATCATGCCCGCGATCGACCCGTTTTCGACAACCAACAAAGCGCTGTCCGATGAAGAAATCGACGATAGGTTGAGCTACTATAATATTCCGACCGACCTGCCGCTGGTTGTGCAGATTTCGCGCTTCGATACATGGAAAGACCCGGAAGGGGTGATCGAGGCATTTCGCATTGCGCGCAAGAAGGTTGACTGTACGCTTGTCCTCGTCGGCAATGTCGCGACGGACGACCCGGAGGGCCAGGAGGTCTTCGAGTCGGTTTCCCAAAGCGCAGAAGAGCGGATCAGGATCCTGTCGGTGCAGGATAGTGCACTCGTAAACGCATTGCAGCGGCGGGCTGCGGTTGTCTTGCAGAAATCCCTGCGGGAGGGCTTTGGACTGACAGTCACGGAAGCAATGTGGAAAGGCACGCCGGTGATCGGCGGCAATGTCGGCGGGATACGTCATCAGATCCGCGACGGACAAAACGGATTCCTGGTCGACAGCGTTCAGGAAGCGGCGGATCGTATCGTTCAGCTCCTGCAGGATGATGATTTAAGACGCCGGATCGGGGAAAGCGCAAAAGAAACTGTCCGCCAAAACTTCCTGATAACCCGGCAGATGGAAGATTGGCTCGATTTGATAGGATCGTTTGAAACAAAGTTTACGCTTCGCGGCGTGTGAGGATGAAGGATGAACACACCACAGAACGAGACTGTAATCTGGTTTGAAAATCTGACGCGCGGCGATGTCCCCAAGGTCGGAGGCAAAAACGCATCGCTCGGCGAGATGGTCAGCAATCTGGGCGGGCAAGGTGTAACCGTGCCGTCAGGTTTTGCCACCTCCGCGGACGCCTATTGGCGCTTTATCGAGGCCAACAACATCCGTGATAAGCTTGCTGCCGCTCTGGACGATCTGGCGGCGAATAAGATGACTCTTGATGAAACAGGCCAGCTTATCCGCCGGACGTTCCTTCAGGGCGATTTTCCGGAAGACATCGCCAGCGACATCGTGGCTGCCTATAAGGAATTATGCCGTCGCTCGAATGTGTCCGAGCTTGATGTTGCGGTTCGCTCCAGCGCGACCGCCGAGGATCTGCCCGATGCAAGCTTTGCGGGACAGCAGGAGACATTTCTCAATATCCGCGGAGACGCGCAACTGCTTGACGCCTGCCGCCGCTGCTACGCCTCTCTTTTTACTGATCGTGCGATCAGCTACAGGCAGGCCAAGGGCTTCGATCATCTGAAAGTGGCGCTGTCGGTTGGTGTTCAGCGCATGGTCCGTTCGGATAAGGGCAGTTCGGGCGTGATGTTCTCCATCGACACCGAAACGGGTTTCAAGGATGTGGTGCTGATCGACGCGGCCTGGGGCCTGGGTGAAAACGTCGTGCAAGGTGCTGTCGATCCGGACGAATATATCGTCTTCAAGCCGCTTCTCAGCCGCGAAAATACGGTTCCCGTGATCGAAAAGAAGCTTGGCGCCAAGGCCAAGAAAATGATCTACGCCGCAGAAGGCGGACAGACGACACGCAACGTGCCGACCTCGAAACTGGAACGCCGGTCGTTCGTTCTTAGCAATGAGGAAATCGTCAAGCTGGGCCGCTGGGCGGCGCTGATCGAGGCGCATTATGGCTGCCCGATGGATATGGAATGGGCCAAGGACGGGATAACGGAAGAGCTTTTCATCGTTCAGGCCCGGCCTGAGACCGTTCAGTCCCGCCTGAAAAGCGGCGCCCTCAAATCCTATCGGCTGCTTTCCAAGGGCAAGAAATTGCTGTCCGGTCTCAGTATCGGCAACGCCATCGTCTCGGGCCGTGTCTGCCTGATCGAGAGCGCAGAAAACATCAGCCAGTTTGTCGATGGCTCCATCCTCGTGACCGGCACGACGGACCCGGACTGGGTGCCGGTCATGAAGCGAGCCGCCGCCATCATTACCGATCATGGCGGACGCACGTCTCATGCCGCGATCGTCAGCCGCGAACTCGGACTTCCCGCAATCGTCGGCACGGGCGATGCGACGCACAGGCTTCATGATGATCAGGAGATCACGGTTTCCTGCGCGGAGGGCAGCGAGGGGTTCATCTATGAAGGGCATGCCGACTACCGGATCGAAACGGTCAGTCTCGACGACATCCCGGCGACCCGCACAAAAGTCATGCTCAACCTCGGCAATCCCTCCGCAGCTTTCCGCTGGTGGCGGTTGCCGGCTGATGGTGTCGGGCTGGCGCGCATGGAATTCGTGGTCAGCAACCATGTCAAGGTTCACCCGATGGCGCTGGTGCGTTTCGATCAGCTCAAGGATGAAGATGCAAAAGCCGTTATCTCGGACTTGACCCAGGGATATGATGACAAGCCGGATTACTTCGTCGATATGCTGTCCCGCGGACTGGCCCGTATCGCTGCGTCCCAATATCCGCGCCCGGTCATCATCAGGATGAGCGATTTCAAGACCAACGAATATGCCGGATTGATCGGGGGGGCCGAGTTCGAGCCGAAGGAAGAAAACCCGATGATCGGCTTCCGGGGCGCCTCGCGGTATTATTCGCCGCGTTATCAGGAAGGCTTCGCGCTTGAATGCCGTGCGATCCGCCGGCTTAGGGAAGATCTTGGCTTTACCAATGTGATTCCGATGATCCCCTTCTGCCGGTCGATCCATGAAGCCGATCAGGTTCTCGAAATCATGGCGGCGAACGGTCTGAAGCGCGGCAAGGACGGCCTTGAAGTCTATGTCATGTGTGAAATTCCCTCCAATGTGATCCTGGCAAAACAGTTTGCCAGCCGGTTCGATGGATTCTCGATCGGCAGTAATGACCTGACCCAGCTGACGCTTGGAGTGGACAGAGATTCGGAAGATCTTTCCGGTCTGTTCGATGAACAGGATGAGGCGGTCAAATGGATGATCGCTCACGTCATCGAGGAAGCACGCGCAGCCGGCAAAAAAGTCGGGCTATGCGGTCAGGGCCCCAGCGACAAGCCGGTTTTTGCAGAATTTCTCGTTGCATGCGGTATCGACTCCGTATCGGTCACCCCGGACAGTTTCATCGAGGTGAAAAAACACATCGCCGCGGCAGAAAAAAATACGCCATGAATGAATTGCGGCGGGACCGCATTAGCGGCCAAAGGGTGATTATCGCGCCCGGTCGCAATGCGCGCCCGCAACAAGTCAGGCGGAACGATCAAGCAGCGCCGCAAGCGGCTCATGATGCTGAATGCCCGTTCTGTCCCGGCAATGAAGTGCAACTCCCCGGTATTCTCGCGGAATATCCGGGGAGGGCCCCGCCGGGATGGAGTGTTCGCGCCGTTCCGAACAAATATGCGGCTCTGACTTATGACGCCGGAGAGCCCCCCAAGCAGAATGGTTTTGCAGCCGAAGCCGCTCCAGGCATTCAGGAAGTCATCATTGACAGCCCGCGTCACAATGCAAGGCTGATCGACCTGAATGGTGATGAGTTGCTGGCCGTTCTGCAGGCCTATCGGGATCGTTACACGGCGCTCATCGCGCAGGAACGAATCGCCTATGTCATACTGTTCCGGAATGAAGGGGCGTCGAGCGGCGCATCGCTCTCCCATCCTCATAGCCAGCTGATCGCGACAGGCTTCATGCCTGACCGTATCGGTTTGCTGGAGGAGCGCGCCAGGGATTACTTCGCCCGGAACGGCACCTGTATCGTCTGCGATGATGTGGCAAGCGAGATTTCGGCGGCATCCCGTATCGTTGAGCGGCAGGAGCTGTTTACATGCCATGTTCCGTTCGCCGCACAGGGGCCATCGGAACTTCGTATTACGCCGGTGCGTCATCAATCCCGCTTCGATGAAATCGATGATGCCGAGCTCGTGGCTCTCGGCTCGATCCTCATGCAGTCACTGCTTCGTCTCACCGGCGTTTATGGAGACTTATCCTATAATTTCCTTGTGGAGTCCGCGGGCAGGGAAGGCAAGGGGCAACAGTATCTGCATTGGTATCTTCGCATCGTCCCGGATCTTGTGTCCTGGGGCGGCTTCGAGTTGGGGACAGGCATCCCAATCAACCCATCCAGCCCCGAACAGGACGCGGCGGCACTCAAACTGTCAAGGAACCCTTCTTGAGGTGTGAACCGCTCTATGCATGATCGGTTTCAATAGAGACAGAGAACCGAAATCCCCGCGCTGGCAGGGATCCGGAAATCCTGCCTTATGGATCCCCTCTTTCGAGGGGATTTCGTACGAGGCTAAACGGATGTCTCCATGTAAAATAATCCCGACCTAGAGCGTAATCCTGACTGATTGAATCGAAGGGATTCCCAAATCAGTTGGGATGTGATTCATCCTGTTTGCTGGTGCGGAGGCCAGCCGGGATGACAGCACCTCTTTCCAATGATCTGAGGCAACGGGTTGTTCGGGCCATCGAGGCGGGATTATCGCGACGTGCGGCAGCGGCAAAATTCGATGTTTCGATTGCCTCTGCGGTGCGCTGGTATCAGCGCTTCAAACGCCAGGGTGATGTCCGACCTGCCCGGATTGGCGGCGACCGCACGAGCCATCATATTGAAGCTCATGCCGACAAGATCATTGGCTGGATCGAGGACAACAAGGACATCACCATCAAGGAGATCCGGGAAAAACTGGCCAGGGAAGGCCACTCTTTCTCGCATGGCGCCGTCTGGCGCCTGCTTGATCGGCATGATTACACGTTCAAAAAAAGACAGCGCATGCAACCGAACAGGAACGACCAGATGTGAAGGCCAAGCGCCAGACCTGGTTCGACACGCAGCTCGATCTTGATCCGGAACGCCTGGTTTTCCTCGATGAATGCGGAACCAATACCAAGATGGCTCGGCGTTATGGCCGCTCCAAACGAGGACATAGATGCCAAGCTCCAATTCCCCACGGACACTGGAAGAGCACAACATTGGTTGCCGGATTAAACCTCAAAGGCATCGTTGCTCCAACAATTATCGATGGCCCTATGGATGGCAGAATGTTCCGGGCCTATGTCGAGCAGGTTCTGGTTCCGGAACTGAAGCCGGGCGATATCGTGATTCTGGATAATCTGCCTGCCCATAAGGTCTCCAACATCGATCGGATCCTGCAAAAAGCGGGTGCAACACTGCGCTTCCTGCCTCCCTACAGCCCAGACCTGAACCCAATCGAGAACGCCATCTCCCAGATCAAGTCCATCCTCAAAAAGATCGCTGCCAGAACCAAGGACGCTCTCGACCACGCCATTACAGAGGCAATCGACGCTGTTAAACCTCAGCAGGCGGAAAATTACTTCAAGGCCGCTGGATACGTACGCGATACTGTATGATGGGATTTTGCTCTAGTATCACAAGAGAAGAATTTTTCGCGCTTCGATTGTCAGGAGTACCGTCGCTTTCGATGGAAATCTTCCGGTGGTAGCGCGGCATTTGGGGGAC
>CAYOUP010000109.1:0-9486 GCA_964407125.1 uncultured Hyphomicrobiaceae bacterium
AACCCCGCTTCGTCGATGTTCATGAGCAGGCGTCACGGATCTCCCCTTTATCCGATGCCGCCACTGATAGCAGGCAGGGATCGTCCGCCCCCGAAGAGCTTGTGTACAGATTCGGTGTTGCGTCCTGTACAAAGCTTGCAGCCCGTCATTGTTCCCCGCGATGACAGGACGCTTCATTCACGACCCTGCCTGCGCTTTCATCTTCCATGCACCATGACCGCATCCCGGCAGGTCAGGCTTGCAGCCAACAGGGGTGCAGTTTGAGATTATGCATACATTACAAGGCGTTACTAGCGGACGAACTTGTACTTAGGCCGGCATGCATCTCATAACCGGCTTCAGCGCCATGTCGATTCACGACCCCATGCTGACCTTTTACTTGCCGAATCTCAAATGCAATCCCCCACTTTTCGTTAAAGCTGATCTGTTCCGTGAATGCTGACGGGGGGTACTCTATGGTATACAATCCATCCCGGTGTCCGGGCGATTGGCCCGGAACATTGGAGACTGTTGTACAGACAGCACCGTGGAGGAAGCTATTATGACCAAGGAGAACACAAAGCAAACACTCCGTGAAAAAACGGAGGATATTGCCGTCGGGCGCCGGAAATTTCTGAAAACTGCGGCAACCGCGACAGGCGCCATTGCCGCGACCGGGGCCGTCAGTATGCCCTATATCCGCGACGCCAAGGCGGCAGCGACAACGACATGGCGTATACAAACCTCCTGGCCAGGCGGTATCGGCCTGGATATCTTCAAGGAGTGGTGCGGATCCATCATCGAAAAGACGGGCGGCGAGCTGGCTTTCCAGCCATTTGGCGCGCAGGATGTCGTCGGCGATTTCCAGCTTTTCGACGCAGTAAAGAATGGTGTGATCGAAGCGATGAACCCGTTCACACTCTATTGGGCCGGCCGTATTCCGGCATCGGTCTTCTTAAGCTCATATCCTCTTGGGCCCCGCTATCCGCATGAATGGGACGTCTTCTTCCTCGGCCTTGGCGGACGGGAGATCGCACGCGAAATCTTCGCAGCGAACGACATGTACTATGTCGGCCACATTCAGCATGGACCGAACATCATCCATTCGAAGGTGCCGATCCTGTCAATCGATGACTTCAAGGGCCGGAAAATGCGTCTTCCCGGCGGTATGGTTGCCGAAGTCTTTCAGGCGGCTGGCGCCAAGACGACATTGCTTCCGGGATCGGAAATCTTCCCCGCGCTCGATAAGGGCACCATCGACGTTGCGGACTATGTCGGACCCGCGATCAACTATGCGCTTGGCTTCCATAAGGTGACGAAATACATCTCCATGGGACCGCCCGGTTTCATGTCGATCTACCAGCCGGTCGACCTGATGGACCTCACTGTCGGCATGAAGCACTGGAATGCATTGTCGCCGCAGATGAAGCAATTTGTCGAAATGGAAGTCTTTGTCTATTCGGCCATGCATCATGCCAAGATCCAGAAGGCCGACCAGGAAGCCTGGAAAAAGTTCGATGAAGCCGGAACGACGGTCACGCGTCTGTCCCAGGACGACGTCGAAGCCTTTACCAAGCTGGCCGTACCGCGCTGGTACGCCTGGGCGAACAAAGACAAGACTGCTGCTCGTATCTTCAAGATCCAGCTCGACTATATGATGTCGGGCAGTCTCGGCTATGTCACGCCGGACATGATCGAGGGGCAGAAGCTTAACTGGGACTGACGCGCAAGAGTCCGTTCCATTTTCCGACTTCGCATGAAGCGAGGGGGCGCCGGCATGGGTGTCCCCTCCAAAAATGGCTGACCAATCCGTCAGCATAAATTCGTACTTTGGGGGAGATGTTACCTCATGCGCGATATATTCGGCGTAATCGCAGCGTGGCTGTACGCCCTCTTACCCGAATGGGTGAGGCTGCCGAGCCTCACCTTCGTTCTTCCGCACAGCCTTTACTGGATCGGACTGGTTCTGTTCCCTCTCATTGCGATGCTGATCGTCAAGCGGAGCGGAGCGAAAGCGACGAATGATCGCCAGCTCGTTTCGCTAAAGATCGCCTATTTGCTCTGGCTATGGGGCGGCTTTGTCGGACTGCACCGCTTCTATGTGAAGGCGCTGAAATCCGGTATGGTTTACGTGCTGCTGTTCGTGCTTCTGCTGTACGGCAATTCGCTTGGCACGCAATCGAGAAACGTACAGTCCGAAATGGACAATGAAGTCAGGATCGCCGACTTCATGGTGCAGCGGCAGCAGAAGGATGTCGAGCGTGGCCGGAGCGGTGCGCAGGCGAAGCTTGCCGAAGCCAAAGAGACGCTTGCTGTGAAGCAGAAAGCCGCGGAAGAAGCCAATCTGGTTCATGATCAATGGTTGGCATTTTCGGGCGGTATCTTCGCGGCCATCGTGATTTTTCTGCTTGTCGATGCCATCCTGCTGCCTCTCCTTGTTCGAAGATGCATCGAGCGCGAACCGCCCGTGGAACAGACGGCAGGGTTCGAGGTCATGGAACGCGGCTCGCGCGGTGATGCGCGCATGGAAATTACAAACCCGCCCATTCGCCTGATCGAACGCATTAGCGGCTGGTCGGGCGAATTCGTTGCCTACTGGTCGGTGATCGCTGTCTTCGTCTATTATTACGAGGTCATCGCGCGCTACGTGTTCAACTCCCCGACCAACTGGGCGCATGAAAGCATGTTTCTCGTGTTCGGCATGCAATATCTGCTCTCGGGGGCCTATGCCTATCGCGAAGATGCCCATGTTCGGGTCGATGTGATCTATGAGAAGTTCTCGATCCGCACACGGGCGATTATCGACATTATCACCTCTTTCTTTTTCTTCGTCTTCACCGCGACATTGCTGGTCACAGGCTATCTCTTTACGCGGGACTCCATCGGCGTCTGGGAGGTGTCCTTCACCGAATGGGGCATCCAGTACTGGCCGGTGAAAATCACGATCGTGATCGGGGCATTTCTGCTGCTGCTTCAGGGACTGGCAAAGCTCATGCGCGATGTAACCTATCTGATGCGGGCGGGGAGCGCTTAAGGCCATGGGCTTGGAAATCGACATTCTCTGGCTGACCGTGCTGATGTTCGGCAGCCTGGCTGTACTTCTGATGGCCGGCCTGCCGCTCGGCTTCGTGACCGGTGGTCTGGGCTGCATCTTTCTGTTCGTCTTCGGCTCGGCCAGCGAGTTGAACATTCTGCCGTCCCGCATCTTTCCGTACATGACCAATTATCAGCTCTCCGCCATTCCGCTCTTCATCTTCATGGCGGCCATGCTGGAGCGGGCCGGGATCATCGAAGAGCTGTTCGACGTCGTCTACAAGCTGCTTGGCGGTCTGCGCGGTGGGCTCGCATCCGCGACCATCATATCGTCCACGATTCTGGCGGCGATGGTCGGCGTGATCGGCGCAACGGAAGTGGCGATGGGCATTCTGGCGCTGCCGGCGATGCTGAAGCGCGGCTATGATCAGCAAATGGCCTGCGGCTCGATCCTGGCGGGCGGCACGCTCGGCATTCTGATACCTCCGTCAATTCTTGCAATCCTGTTTGCGGTCGTCGCGCAACAATCGGTGGGCGATCTCTTCATCGGCGCCATTCTGCCGGGCCTCGTTCTGTCCGGGCTCTATATTTTTTACGTCACCGCGCGCAGCTATATCAATCCGAATGCAGGCCCCGCATTGCCGCTGGAGGAGCGTGTAAGCTTTGTTGAAAAGCTGCATCTCCTGGGCGGCATCTTCACACCCGTCTTGCTCATCGTTCTTGTGCTCGGCGTGATCTTCACGGGCGTCGCAACGCCGGTCGAGGCGGCAGGCATCGGCACGTTCGGCGCAATCTTCGTCTCGGCCATGCATCGGCGCCTGAGCTGGGGAGCGTTACGCGAGGCGGCGATCACCACGCTAAAAGCGTCTTCCATGGTGCTCTGGATTATCTTCGGCGCCAGCATCTTCGTTGGTTTCTATATCCTGAATGGCGGCCAGAAATTCGTGGCCGATCTGCTCATCGGGACCGGCTTCGGCCCCTACGGCATTCTGCTGATCATGATGATCATCCTGGTCATCCTCGGCATGTTTCTGGACTGGGTCGGCATCCTCCTGCTGGCGGTGCCGATCTTCATGCCGATCCTTCTAGGCATGCAGTTCGATGGCCTGCTCGGTTTCGACGGCCCAACGGCAGGCATCACTAGCCCCGACAAACAGCGCGAGGCGCTGCAGCTCTGGTTCGGCGTCGTCTATATGGTGAACATGCAGATGTCGTTCCTGTCGCCGCCTTTCGGCTACGCGCTGTTCTATCTGAAAAGCGTTGCGCCGCCGGAGATCGGCATGGGCACCATCTTCCGCGCAGCCATGCCGTTCCTTTTCATACAGGCGGTCGGGCTGACGCTGTGCATCATTTTCCCGCAGCTTATCCTGTGGCTGCCGCATCTGGTTTACGGCTGAGCCATTGCCTTGCAGTCGGGCGGCTTGACGCATTGCGCCCGGTAGCCTCTGATTGTTATCTGACTGCAAGCTGATGGAGGGAGCGATCGCAAGAATTCTTGTGGCGGGCGCGGGAATTGCCGGGCTGTGGCAGGCCGTCACATTGGCCGGGGTAGGGCATTCCGTCCGGCTGATAGAGAAATCATCCGAACCCTTTGCGGATTCGTCCAGCGCTTTGGCCGGTGCAATGGTCGCGCCTTATTGCGAAAGCGAGGCGGCGGAACGGATCGTCACCGAACTGGGCGCGCAAAGCTTCGATCTCTGGCAGGCCGTCCATCCCGGAATGCAGCGCAATGGCAGCCTCGTTGTCGCAGCACCGCGCGATCTTGCCGAACTTCCCCGGTTTGCCCGCATGACCACGGACCATGAAGCCTGCAATGGCGACAGGATCGCGGAGCTGGAACCGGCTCTCGATGGACGGTTCAGCAAGGGGCTTTTCTATCCGCTCGAAAGTCATATCGAGCCTCTCCCCGCAATGCGTTCTTTGTTGAACCATGCGGCGGCGCTCGGCGTGGAGATCGAAACCGGCTCTGAATGGGACGGAGCATTGCCTGACGGCTTCGATTTCGTCATCGACTGCCGGGGGATGGGTGCAAGAGATGTGCTTCCCAAGCTGCGCGGCGTGCGCGGCGAAATGGCCGTGGTCGAGACCGCCGAGATCAACCTGTCACGCCCGGTCAGGCTGCTGCATCCGCGCATACCGTTCTATATCGTTCCCTGGTCCGGCAACCGCTTCATGCTCGGAGCGACAGTCATTGAAAGCAGCAAGGAGAGCGGCGTCACGCTTCGCTCGGCGCTTGATCTTCTGGGGATGGCCTATGCGCTGCATCCGGCCTTCGGCGAGGCGCGGATCGTCAGTTTCGCCGCAGGGCTGCGGCCTTCCTTCCCCGATAACATCCCGCGAATCATCGTGCGCGGCCGTCATATACTGGTTAATGGTTTCTATCGCCACGGGTTTTTGCTTGCCCCGGTTCTCGCGAGCCTCGTGAGGGACTATATTGAGGGCAAGGAAACGAGACGGGATGTCCTCATTGAAGATCATGGTGAATGGCGAGCCGCGGATGACGCAGGCGGAAACGCTTGAGGAGCTTTGCAAGGCGCTTGGCTATCAGGATATGAAAGTCGCGACGGCGCTGAACGGAGATTTCGTGCCCGCCGCCCTGCGCGATGCAACGCCGCTCTCTCCGGATGATCGCATCGAGATCGTCGCCCCGAGACAGGGGGGCTGATCGATGCTTGAATTCTACGGCGAGCACCTGTCCTCACGCCTGATCCTCGGCAGCGCACTTTATCCGTCTCCGGACATTTTTGCCCGCTCCGTCAAGGCGGCTGGCGCGGGGATGGTAACCGTATCCCTGCGCCGCGAGGGGGCGGAAGAACGGGCCGGCCAGCAATTCTGGGATATCGTCCGCGCGCTCGGCGTCCGCGTTCTCCCCAATACCGCCGGTTGCCACACGCCGCGCGAGGCGATCACCACGGCCATGATGGCGCGCGAGTTGTTTGACACGCCCTGGATCAAGCTGGAAGTGATCGCCAATGACGATACGTTGCAGCCCGATCTTTTCGGCCTTGTCGAAGCGGCGAAAACGCTGAGCGATGAAGGCTTCAAGGTCTTTCCCTACACGACCGAAGACCTGAGCGCGGCGGAGAAGCTTCTGGAAGCCGGTTGCGAAGTACTGATGCCTTGGGCGTCGCCGATCGGGTCGGGGCAGGGGCTTAACAATGTCACAGGCTTGACAAGTCTTCGTGCTTATTTTCCCGGAGTGCCGCTGGTTGTCGATGCCGGGATCGGTGCACCGTCCCATGCGGCGCATGCTATGGAGCTTGGCTATGATGCGGTGCTCATCAATACGGCGATCGCGAAGGCGGGCGACCCGGTGCAGATGGCGGCATCATTCGCGAAAGCCGTCGAAGCCGGGCGCACCGGATATGAGGCCGGACTGATGCCGCGCCGCGATATGGCGGTTCCTTCAACGCCGGTGGCCGGAACGCCGTTTTTCTGAGACCGAGTGTTTCGAAACTAGCGCTTCGAAACACTCGTTTTTTTTGCTGATGGATCAAATTTTCATGACATTTGATTGCATTAGCCGTTGTCAAGGTAGGTAGTAACCGGGACTCAAATGTCATGTTTGATCCACTCGTGATGTTTCCAAAATTCTATCCCATCGTACCCGATGCAGACTGGATTGCGCGGATTGTGCCGCTCGGCGTCAAGGCTGTGCAGCTTCGCATCAAGGAGGCTGCGCCGGATGAAATCGGGCAGGGCATCGCTGCGTCGCTTGAGACCTGCCGCGCGCATGGCTGCCAGCTTATTGTTAATGATTACTGGCGACAGGCGATCGACCTCGGCGCGGATTATATTCATCTCGGTCAGGAAGATCTGGCCGATGCCGATCTGAAAGCCATCAGAGGCGCAGGGATCAGACTGGGCATATCGACTCATACGGATGAAGAACTCGACATTGCTCTGGCCGCGGATCCCGATTATGTGGCTCTTGGTCCGATCTACGAAACGACGCTGAAAAAAATGAAATATGCCCCGCAAGGGTTGGAGAGAATTGGAGAGTGGAAAGGCAGATTTTCCTGCCCGCTGATTGCGATCGGCGGAATTACGCTCGAGCGTGCACCATCGGTTTACGCCGCAGGCGCAGACAGTATCGCGGTTGTTACAGATATCGTCATGAATGAAGCCCCTGAAGCGCGCGTTGCTGCCTGGCTCGCGCTATAGTTGTCTTCTTTCGAAATATTGCTGTAAGTTCATAATTTCTGAAGAAATTTAATGACTTGAGACAATGGCTTTTCAACTCGATCCGACAAAAGATCTTGGCGAGAATGTGCGCAAGCTGGGCGCGCGCCAGATCGATGCCGTTCTGAAACGCCTGGCAGTTAAATCCAAGCAGGGCCGCGCAGTCCATGGGGCCCGCAAGACCATGAAGCGGCTTCGAGCTCTCTTGCGGCTCATCAAGCCTGCATTGGACAAGCAGGTGTTCGAGGCTAATGAGCAGCGGCTAAAGGGGATCGCGCGGACACTCTCCGGAGCGCGCGATATTCAGGCAATGCTGGAGTGTATCGGCAAGCTCGAAGCAGCCGAGCCCGAAGCTGCGAAAGAGCCTGTGGGCATTGCCCTGAAGAACCATCTGGAGATCCAGCGGTGTGAGGCGGAAGCTGATTTGGCAAAAAGATCCAGCACCGCACTGCAAAAGCGACTGCGTGAGGCCAAGAAATCCTTTGCCCAGCTTAATATCGAAGGTGATGGCATGGACATCATCATTGCCTCGATCAAAAAAGATTATGGCGCGGCCGGGAGAGCCTTTCACCATGCCTATGAGGTGGAGAAAGACTTGGCGTTTCATGAATGGCGAAAGCTGGTGCAGCGTCATTGGCGACAGCTTCTTCTCATCGAGGCGGGATGGCCGTCAATGATCCGCCCGCATATCAAGGTCGTGCACGAACTGGCGGACACTCTTGGAGACGATCACGATCTTTACGTGCTTGCAGGCCGCATTGGCGATGCGGGCAAGGTGCTCGGAAAGCAGAAGCAGATAAACGCCTATCTCGCACTGTGCCGGAAAAGGCAGGACATTTTACGGTTTCGCGCAAAGATTCTCGGAGAAAGGCTTTTCGCCGAAAAACCGTCGTCCCTCGCAGAGCGGCTCACAGTTTACTGGAAATCCCAGCCGGATTTTGTCGCCATGTTCGGCAAGGACATGCTTTAGGCAACGCTCCTTGTCAATCAATCTCATCATGCCGCAGCGTCGGCGTCATTCAGCTTCTGCTGCGCGAAGGTGAGGGGCAGGGCGGAGCTGTATTTGATCTGCTCCATGGCAAAGCTCGAACTTACATCTGTCAGTGGAATGCGGCTGATCAGCTCCTTGTAGAAGCGGTCATAGCTTTCAATGTCGGGAACGGCAATGCGCAGCAGGTAATCAACCTGTCCGCTCATCCGGTAGGCTTCGACAACTTCAGGGAACTCCCGCAGGACATCGTGAAAGCGCTCCAGCCATTCAGTCGTGTGTTCGCTCGCTGTAATCGCAACGAACACGGTGACGCCGGCATGGATCTTCTTTGCGTTCAAAAGCGCAACGCGGCTTTCGATGACGCCTTCCTGTTCCAGTTTCTGAATGCGGCGCCAGCAGGGCGTGGTCGACAGGCCGACCGCCTTGCCGATGTCGGCTACGGAAATCGTACAGTCGCGCTGAAGGATATCGAGGATCTTGAGATCGACAGCATCAAGCATAGGGGCTCATGAAATGAAATTTCGTTATTCTGTAATTTAGGAGCGTATTATGGTTTGATAAGGTCAATATGACAAGAAAATTGGATTTTTATTCCATTGGCAGGAAAACCGCTCTGGCGGCAAAGAATGTTAGCCTGCTGCTGCAATGCGCGCGGAATGAAGAATTTGCGGGGCAGGCCTATTGATCCACTGCTGTGCACCGGGCAGTTGCAGGCATGGATCTCGCGGCTTCATGCGTGAGGGGAGCGCGCCGATATTGAAGACGCCATATCGTGTTTCGTCATAAGCCTCGATGTGGCCGCCCTTGGCGTGAAAAGCGCAATGAGTCGTATAGTCCCAGTTTTTGCCGTTCAGCCTTGATGGGCTTATGACATCGGCGGGCGGATTTTTGGTGACGATCGTGACCTCATAGATCAGCGTGTGGCTGTCATTGGGAACGAATGCCAGGTCCGTGTAGAAAGCGGTATTTGCCGCACAGGTAAGGAAATAGTTCGGCTTCGCACGCGGTTTTGCCGAGAATTTCACCTTTGACGAAGCATCCCGACGATTGTCCAGACATGTCCGGACATCGGACGCTGCAAGCTTCCCCTGATATTTACCGAACAACGTGCTCAGGTTTTTCGTCAGCCGCGACTCCTGGGTGCGATCAATGCTTGCCTCTGTCACGCCAGCTGGTTGATCGGCAATCGTACATGCACTGACAAGCGCCGCCAGCATCGCCGCTGAAGCCATAAATCTCAGCGACGCCCGCAATGAGAAACGCATTATTTGTGCCCCCGCATTCCATATTCGCCCAGAGTG
>CAYOUP010000110.1:0-9480 GCA_964407125.1 uncultured Hyphomicrobiaceae bacterium
TCGTATCCCGTAGCAGTGCGTCGCAGACACGGGATGGCGCCGCATCCCGGCTCGGCAGCGCATCAATAAATTGCAGCTCTGCGTCCAGGACGAGGTGGACGTGTTTCAAGGATGCGTAATCAGGCTGCACGCTGTCGCAATTCCGTGTCGATCACGCCGTCATCCAGAAGCTTCCGGATGTGGCTGATGCGCTGATAGCGCGGACCTTCGAACTCGGCCAGCGTCAGGCCGGATGAGCTGTAAGCGGCATAAAGCTGTTCCGCCCCGCGCCTTGCATCCCATTTCGTCTCGAAAGCGGGGAGCGCTTTTCTGATCTTCTCGAAGCTGACGCGGTAGGAGCGTTTGTCAGGCCCGGCATCCGTCGCATATTCGAGACGGCAGTCGGGAACGACATCCGCAACGATTTCGGCGAGATCGTGGATGCGGTAATTGTGCGCGCTGGTGCCGACATTGAACGCTTCGTTGAAGACAGCCGTTTCCGGCGCTTCGATGGCCGCAAGAAAGGCGCGTGAAATGTCCTCGATATGCACGATCGGCCGCCAGGGCGTTCCGTCCGATTTCAGATAGATCAGCCCTGTGGTCACAGCCCATGCAACGAGATTGTTCAAAACGATGTCGAAACGCATGCGCGGCGAGACGCCGTAAGCCGTTGCCGGGCGCAGATAGACCGGGCAAAAGCCGTCGCCCGCCAGCTCGCCGATATTCCGCTCGGCATCGACCTTGCTCTGGCCATAGGGCGTGACCGGATTGAGCTTGCCTGTCTCGTCGATCATCTCATCGCCCGCCAGGCCGTAATTGCTGCAGGACGAGGCAAACACGAAGCGTCTCACGCCCGCCGCCTTCGCCGCATTTGCCAGATGAACGCTGCCGCGATGATTGATGTCGAATGTCAGATCGGGATTGAGATTGCCGAGCGGATCGTTCGAAAGCCCGGCGAGATGAACGACCGCGTCGAAACCTTCCAGATCCCGCTCCGTCAGATCGCGCACATCCTTGCATAGCGCCGGAACGGGTTCGATAGCACCGCCGGCATCATAGGTGCAACGGCTGTAAAGGTCGGTATCGCATCCGGTGACGTCATGCCCGGCGCGCAGCAATATCGGGGTCATCACGGTGCCGATATAACCGAGATGACCGGTAAGAAACACTTTCATCAAAATACCTCTTTTAAGGAGTCAATAAATCCATATAGCCGATGCGTATATTTGCTTTCGGGACGGAGTGTCAGTGGGGATCTCCGCAAGCTGACGTGGTAACGCACAGGAAATTCGGAGATAGGCACAGGAAAATTTCTAAACTCGGAAAAACCCGCCAAGTTTTGGAACCCTATGCGTTTACAGCCGTCTATAGTTTAACCGCTGGAAAAGAAAAACCGAGGGAATAACCATGATTGATAGTCTAAAGAAATCCGCCATCGCCGGAGCCGTTGCGCTGGCATGCCTGCACCCTGTCGCCGCCTCGGCGCAAAAGGACGGTAAAGTAAAGGTCGGTGTACTGAACTGTGTGATCAGCGAAGGGAGCGGTTTTATTTTCGGCTCCAGCAAGGATCTGGACTGCACCTTTGAAGCGGCTAACGGTGAGACGGAACACTATTACGGCCAGATCAACAAGTACGGCGTCGATATCGGTTTCACCAACAAGGCGTCGTTAAGCTGGGCGGTTCTGGCTCCGACGCAGGATTTCTCCGATAGCGCCCTCGCCGGGACATATCTCGGTGCGTCCGCCGAAGCGACGGCCGGTGTCGGCGGCGGCGCGAATGTGTTGATCGGCGGGTCGGACGAAACGATTTCGCTCCAGCCGCTCAGCGTTCAGGGCCAGACCGGCCTCAATGCCGCTCTCGGCGTTTCAGAAATCGTCCTCGATCCTGCTTGATGGTGGAGATACGGCATGAGGATGGCGCGTCTTCCGATGCGCTATTCCTCAGCCGGCCTTCTCGCACCAGAGATTGTATCTCGGGTCGAAGCTGCGCGGATAGTCTTCCTCATAGCGCGTCCAACTCGCAAAGCTACCCGGCCATTTTTCATCGCTGTGCGTCTGCAAGAAATGCGCGGCAATCGGGGGCAGGAGTTGAAAACCTCTGAAAGTCAGGCTGTTTTCGGAAAGAAACGCTTCGATCTCGGACATGAAGATCGGCCGTTCATGCTCACCCAGAACAAGCTTGCGGAAGCCACTCATCGTATAAAAATCCGGTGCCAGCGTTAAGCGGGCAGCGCGGTCGTCGCGATTTTCAACCAGCGAGGTCCGATACTGGCGGACGACATCGTCGCTGCAATCCGCGCCCGGATAATCGGCATCATTCTTCAGTGCCGTTATCGCGCGCCGCGCCACGCCGCTCGTGAGCGAGGTGAGCATGAGGCCGCCAGGACGAAGCAAGGGCAGAAGCGCCTGCCATTCCCCGAATGGATCGGCCGCGCCGGTCAGCGCATCGCCTGTTTCGATAATGTCGAACGGCTTATCGCCATCAGAGAGATTGGCGATGTCGGCGCTTTCGAAGCGGATGTTCTCCAATCCGTAATGAGTGGCGCGCTGTCTGGCGTAGGCCAGATTTTCCGTGCTGCTGTCGATGGCCAGAACGTCAGCTTTGGAGCCGTAGCGGACTGCCGCTGCGATCGCCTGTTTGCCTGTTCCCGCACCGGCTACAAGCACGCGAAACGGCGCATCAAGGAATGCAAGTCGCTCTTGCGGAAAGTTCTGCGCCAGAACCGCTTTCGCGCTTTCCACTTCAGGCATCGGAAGACTCTGCCAACGGGGAGCGGGCTCGACGCACTGGACCTTTCCGGCTTTCGCCGGCGTAAGCTCCGAGATCGCTTGCACCAGATTGAGATGCTCTTCCTGCCAGCTGCTGATAAGGTCCCCCAATGAGCGCGGCCGGATCGCGCCGACATAATCCGGCCCGATATCGGAGGGCAGAACTTGATGGACCGGCCGGTAGAGCAGCGTAAGCATCAGCCGTCTCGCCTGTTCGCTCTCCCCCGACTTCAATGCGCTCCAGTCGACGGATAAATCATCAAGCGCCTTCCGCTCCGCCTCGCTTGTTGCGAAAACATGCTCGTTCAGATGCAACTGGCGGATCAGCGCGATGACGAAGCCGGTCAGCGCCTTGTCCTCGAAGCGCTCCGCTGGCACTTCAAGAAGGAGCACGCAGCGGATCGCGGCCAGCAGCGTTTCCATCGCGATGTCGCAATTGGGCTCGGCGGCAAGCGCTGCCTGCAAGAGACGGTCGGCCAGAACGCGGTCCGTGCGGCGCAGGATCATTTCGCGTGCGGCTTCGAGCGCATTGCCATTCCAGGCTTTGGCGAGCGTGTCGCCTAGATTGGTGGTCGCGCGCAGATATTCGAAGCAGGCCGCGACAAGTGGCATTTGATCGATCGTGTCATAGGCGAAAGCCGCGAGAAGCCCATGCGGATCAAGATCTTGAAGACTGTCCAGCTTGTAGCGTCCGAGTACAAAGGCCAGGCGCGTTGGTGCTTCGGGCCAGGAAGGACGGTAGCGTGCTGCCTCGGTCAAAAGGCGAGCCGCATCCATCACTTCGCCGACGCGCTCCTTGGCGCTGGCCAGATTGAACAGAATTGCTGCATTGCGCGGCTCCAGTTTGCGCGCCTTTTCAAAGGCTTCGCAAGCAAGGAAAAAGCGTCCCGCTCGGAAGGAGGCATTGCCTTCGCGCAGGAAATCGGCAGCGGTTGGTTTAGGCGGTTTGCGCACGCGTCTTTTCATGCGCGTTGGTTAGCCGATCGGTGCGTGAATGCCAAGCATTTGCGGCGGGGTAGACGCTTAAACCCGCCGCAATGAGGCTTATCGGCAGCCCGAGGGCGTGTCCGTTCCGCGCCCGGTCCTGAAATTGTCTTCCATAATTTCGACAAGCCGTTCGTAATAAGTCTTCTTAACAATCGGGAAATTGATACTGAAGACGTTCACCACGCGATTGCGGCAGGAGAACATGACCTTCTGATAGTAGATAGTGTCACCGCGATAGCCGGAGAGCACAAACCAGGTCTTGCCGATCGGCTGATAATCGAGCTTGTCATAGCCGCCAAATTCATCGAGCAGGATTTTCCTGTATTTGCGCGGTGAGACACCGTCCTCGTTCAGCGCGCCAAAGACGACGATCTTGGATTTTCCGTCTTCGCTGAGCAGGGTGAGGCTGCTGCCATCCGCATCGTCTTCGTTTGCTGCGACCTCGGTTGCATCCGTTTCTGCCGACGCGGCCTCAGCAGCTTCTGCTTCTGCATCGTGTTCGCTCGTTTCGGGCTTGTAGGACCCAGTGTCCGTTTGCTTCGGTATCGAGCCGACGATTTCGGGATCGGCATCCTGCTTTAAAGCGGTGGCGTCCTTGGCTGGCGCTTTCTTGGCGGGGCCGACGACGATATTGCCGATATTCAGGTTTATGGTTTCGACATTTTTTGCCTCCAGCTCCTCATTGTCAGGCGTATCCGCCGGGGCATCGTTGTCGGTTTTTTCGGTTTTCTTGTCTGGCTGAGCCGAATAAATCGCGGAAGGATAAAACAGTCTGAAGCCGAAGCGTTCGTTTTTGTAGGTAACCCAGTCTTCCTCCGCTTTCGGTCGATATTTCTTCGCAAAGGCCTGTGAAGCGCCCACAGTTACAAATATGGCCAATGAAAAAATCAAGACTTTGAAAAGAGGACTTTTGGAACCGACGGGCGTCATTGCCTTCCCCTGTTGATTTGAGTGCCTCACTGTTTCGGATTTATGGTCTTAAACCCCAATATCCCGCATTTATTCGATCAGTAGAGTCAAAGCTGTGATGAGCAGCGTAAAATTCCGATTTATGGCGGCTTGTATTTTGCCTGCACCTAAGGTCAGGAAGGTTACATCTGCTTTCGGGCTGTTTTCACGGCAGCAGCGCATCAGCAATGCATAAGTTTCGATTCCCCCTTATCCGTCCAGTACGCCCCGCCAGCGGTACAAAATCACGAGGATGCGAACCTTTAGCCCATTGCGGAGGCCACCGGCTCGCGATACATAGTCTTTGGTATTCAAAAGGAGACGATCTCATGGCGAAAGCCGAGGCCGCGGCGCAACGACCGCTCTCGCCGCATCTCTCGATATTCCGGCCCTATATCAATATGACGATGTCGATCGTGCATCGCATCACCGGGGCGGCGAATTATTTCGGCACCGTGCTGATCGTGTTCTGGCTCGCCTCCGCAGCCGCGGGTCCGCAAAGCTTCTATTTCGCCAACGAGATTGCCGGGTCCATATTGGGGCTCATCATTTTGTTCGGTTTCAGCTGGTCCCTGATCCACCACGCGCTCGGCGGCATACGCCATTTCATCTGGGATACCGGGCGCGGCTTCGAAATCGCGACTGTCCGCCTGCTGTCATGGCTGACCATTATCGGGTCGCTCACGCTCACAATTCTGCTTTGGGTGCTGATCCTGCCGGGGCTTGGAGTGCTCAATGTCTGATTTCCGTACACCGCTTTCCCGCGTCAGGGGACTTGGGTCGGCCCGCGAAGGCACGGACCATTTCCGGGCGCAACGCGTCACCGCCGTCGCCAACCTCTTCATGCTGGCCTTTCTGATCTATACGGCGGTGAGCCTTGCCGGTCAGCCGCTCTTCGCGGTGCGCGATTATTTCGCTTCTCCCGTGATCGCGGGGCTGGCGATCCTCTTTGCCCTTGCCGCCGCCTATCATATGCGCCTCGGCATGCAGGAAATCATTGAGGATTATATCCACGCACCGGGATCAAAAACCGTTCTCCTGCTTTTAAATACCTTCTTTTCCGCAGCCGTCGCGCTTATCACCGCGGTCGCGATCCTCAAGCTGAATCTCGGAGCCTGAACATGGCGGACAATGGCAACACGAATGGCGCCAGCGCCCCGAAAACCAATGGCCGCGCCTATCCGTTCACGGACCACACCTATGATGTCGTCGTCGTCGGCGCTGGCGGCGCAGGCTTGCGCGCAACATTGGGCTGCGCCGAAGCCGGCCTGAAAACCGCCTGTATCACCAAGGTCTTCCCGACGCGCTCGCATACTGTCGCGGCGCAGGGCGGCATTGCGGCCTCGCTCGGCAATATGGGGCCGGATGACTGGCGCTGGCATATGTATGACACCGTCAAGGGTTCGGACTGGCTCGGCGATCAGGACGTCATCGAATATCTGTGCCGCAACGCCCCGGCGGCTGTTTACGAGCTGGAACATTACGGCATGCCCTTCTCCCGCACGCAGGAAGGCAAGATCTACCAGCGCCCCTTCGGCGGCATGACCACAGATTTTGGCGAGGGCCCGCCCGCACAGCGCACCTGCGCCGTCGCCGACCGCACCGGCCACGCCATGCTGCATACGCTCTACGGCCAGTCGCTGCGCCATTCGGCGGATTTTTTCATCGAATATTTTGCGATCGACCTGATCATGGACGATGAAGGCGTCTGCCGCGGCGTGACGGCCATGAGCATCGAAGATGGTTCGGTGCATCGTTTCCGCGCGCGTAAAACCATTCTGGCAACGGGCGGATACGGACGGACCTATTTTTCCTGCACCTCGGCGCATACATGCACGGGCGACGGCAACGGCATGGTGGCGCGCGCCGGGTTGCCGCTGCAGGATATGGAATTCATTCAGTTCCACCCGACCGGCGTTTATGGCGCCGGCGTGCTGATCACAGAGGGCGCACGCGGCGAGGGCGGCTATCTGACGAATTCGGAAGGCGAGCGCTTCATGGAACGCTACGCCCCGCACGCCAAGGATCTGGCCTCGCGCGACGTGGTTTCGCGCTCGATGACGATAGAGATCCGTGAAGGGCGCGGCGTCGGGCCGGAGAAGGACCACATTTATCTGCATCTCGACCATCTGCCGCCGGATGTGCTTGCAGAAAAGCTTCCCGGCATTACCGAGAGCGCGAAGATCTTCGCGGGCGTCGATCTGCGCCGCGAGCCGGTCCCGGTGCTCCCGACATGCCATTACAATATGGGCGGTATCCCGACCAACTATCACGGCGAAGCGGTCATGCTGGCCAATGGCGATCCGGATCAAGTCATTCCGGGACTGATGGCCGTTGGCGAAGCCGCCTGCGCATCCGTCCACGGCGCGAACCGGCTGGGTTCGAATTCGCTGATCGACCTTGTCGTGCTTGGCCGAGCGGCAGCCTTGCGCTGCGTCGAGACCATCGAGCCGGGCTCATCACAGCCCCAACTGCCAAGCGACGCGGGCGATTTCGCGGTCGCGCGTCTCGATGCCCGCCGCTATGCCGATGGCAGTGCATCGACCGCTGAATTGCGGCTGAAGATGCAGAAGATCATGCAGTCGCATTGCGCTGTCTTCCGGACCGAGGATGTGCTGGCCGAAGGCGTGAGCGCGATTCAGGACGTCTGGAGCGCCGCGGACGATATCAAGGTAACCGACCGCTCGCTCGTGTGGAATTCCGACCTGATCGAGACGCTCGAATTCGACAATCTCATCGTGCAGGCGGCAACGGCCGTAACGGGTGCGCTAGCCCGCAAGGAAAGCCGCGGCGCCCATGCCCGCGAGGATTTCCCCGACCGCGATGACGCCGAATGGATGAAACATACTCTGTCCTGGGCCGATTACGGTACGCACGAAGTCAGGCTCGACTACCGCCCGGTCCATTCGCGGACGTTGACGAACGAAATTCAGTATATCGAACCCAAAGCACGGGTGTACTGAGCGCCGTTCTCCGGCACATGTTTCATCCTTGCGTGCGGCTCCGATCATCAGTCGGAGCCGCTTTTTTTATGAGCCGGTTGCACGAAGCGCCGCAAGTGAACAGGGCTTATGTATCTCCCCTTATACGAAGGAGAGTTGTTCCACTAGTCCGTTATTATCGGAAATATTGTTCTCATATTTCACATAAGCAGAAATATTGACGCATGGAATTGTGAATTAAGTATGGAATATTTTAGCCGATATACGTAATTGTCGTAAAGTAAAAGTGATTCCATACTACAAAAAAATGTAGAAATTTCCAGCCATACATATAACATTAAAACTTAACTAGTGTTGGCTGTGATAGGAATACATAGCAATGGAGTTCGTATACAATCCAAGTTTTGTGGCTTTATCTATTGGTGTCGCAATACTTGGCTCATTTACCGGGCTGGTTATGACGTCCGGTATTCGGCAGGGGAATATTTCAGCGGCAAGATTGCGCATAGCTCTGGGCGCATTAGGTGTTGGCGGCGGCATATGGTCCATGCATTTCATTGCGATGCTCGCGGTCATCCTTCCTATCGAGTTGAACTATAATCCGGTACCGACCATCATTTCGGCATTGATAGCGGTTTCGTTTACGGGAATCGCATTCTGGATCGTTGGCGAAAACCGGTACGGCCGGGTCACTCTGCCGGCGAGTGCGTTATTTCTCGGGCTCGGTATCGGTGGAATGCACTATCTCGGCATGTATGCGATCGAGGGGCGCTGCACGATAGAATATTCCTGGATCGGGGTTATTGTCTCGGTTGTGATTGCGATCCAGGCATCCGGCGTTGCCTTATGGTTCGCTTTCCGCAAGCGTGCCGTGATCGACACGTTGCTCGGCTCGATCGCGCTTGGACTTGCCATTGCCCTCATGCATTATTCGGCGATGGAGTCGACACGGTTCCTTCCCGCGAACACCGCGAGCGAGTTGCCGCAATTGCTGATCTCCGAAGACTATCTCGCCCTGTCGATCGCAATCACGATGTATTTCGTATGCGGTATCTGCCTGATGGTTTTCTCGATCCTGACCTATCGCGGCGGCCATCGTCAGCAAAGTTCCTGAAAATATTTTGAGATGGTCATGAGTACGAATGCAGGTGCGTCAATCGCACCTGCATATGCTGTTGTGCTTGCAGCATAGGGCTCAGCCGTAAGCCTCAGGGGCGGTCCGGAAAAAGCGGGGCTGGACGCCGGCCTTTCCGCGTCCTATAGCTGGCGGCAACGAACGATCAACAGCCAAAACCAAAGAGAATTGCCGTGCTCGATCTGAAACTGATCCGGGACAATCCTGAAGCTTTTGACGCCGCCATTGCCAAGCGCGGGCTTGAACCGCTGTCCGCCGAAATTCTTGCCATTGACGAGGAGCGCCGCAAGGTGATTACCGCCTTGCAGGATGCGCAGTCCCGCCGCAACCAGATTTCGAAAGAGGTCGGCAAGGCGAAGGCTGCCAAGAACGAGACGCAAGCGCAGAAGCTGATCGCCGAGATGGGTGACCTGAAGGAGGCGATCCAGACAGGCGAGCAGGAGGACAAGGAGATTTCGGCGAAGCTCGACGAGCTTCTGGCCGGACTGCCGAACCTGCCTGCCAACGAGGTGCCGGTCGGCGATGAGGATGCGAATAAGGAAATCCGCCGCTGGGGCAAACCGCCGAAATTCGATTTCGAGCCGAAGCAGCATTTTGAACTGGGCGAGGCGCTCGGCCAGATGGATTTCGAGACGGCGGCGAAGCTTTCCGGCAGCCGCTTTGTTGTGCTGAGGGGTGAACTTGCGCGAATGGAGCGTGACTTGGCGGCTTTCATGCTCG
>CAYOUP010000111.1:0-7281 GCA_964407125.1 uncultured Hyphomicrobiaceae bacterium
CGAATACAAGCCCGCCGGATCGACCGATGACGGGCTAGGCTGGATGCAGTCGCTGGGCAGTTAATACACACGGCTGGCTCGGGCGCTGCCGGAGGTTGGCGAAAGGCTTCGCGACCATGCTACAGCGGAATACGCACTGTCGCTTTCAGACCGCCCATACGGCTTTCGCCCAGGTGAATTTCGCCGCCATGAGCGCGGATGATGTCGCGGGTGATGGCGAGGCCAAGTCCCGTACTCTTCACATTCTGATTACGTGACTTATCGAGACTGTAGAATGGCCGGAAGGCCTCTTCGCGCAGATCGGGCGGAATACCCGGACCGTCGTCTTCCACGGTCACGATAAGATTGCGGCGCGATGCGCTGGCGGTGATCAGGATCCGTTTGCCGAAACGCTTGGCGTTGCTCACCAGATTCGTGATCGCGCGTTTGAAGGCATTGCGGCGTAGCATGACAAAGAAATGCTGGTTCGGCGTGTTCAGCATTACAACACTGTTCTGGCTGTCCGAATAGGCATCGCGGATTTCGCTTAACAGACCAAAAATTTCGACGCGGGTCGCTTCCTCGCCGCCCGCACCCCTGGAGAACGCCAGATAGTCCTCCAGCATCTGCTGCATTTCATCGACATCCGAGGTGAGTTCATGCAATTCCGCTGTATCCCCCAGCATGGCGAGTTGCAGCTTGAAGCGGGTCAGAACCGTGCGTAGATCGTGACTGACGCCGGCCAGCATCGTTGTACGCTGCTCCACATGGCGCTCGATCCTGTCGCGCATTTCCATGAATGCCGACGCCGCCTGCCGCACTTCCCGCGCGCCGCGTATACGGAATTCCTCCGGTGCCGGCTGGCCGCGCCCGAAAGCCTCCGCGGCTTGCGCCAAGGCCAGGATCGGTTTGATCTGATTGCGCAGAAACAGGATAGCGACCGTTAAGAGGATCAGCGAGGTCGTCACCATCCATAACAGGAAAATATGTGTGTTCGACGCATAGGTGTAGCTACGTCTTGCAAGGACTTTCATCACCGCATTCTCCAGCTGGACGCGGATATCGATGAAATCGGATGCGCCGACCGTATCGATCCAGAAAGGTTTGTCGATTTTTCCGCGTATCGTTTTTGAAAGCGTGCGGTCGACAAAGCCGAAAAACGGCCGTTCTTTCGGCGGAGGCAATGTCGCGTCGGGAAGGATCTGGATGACGAGGCCCAGATCCTGACGCGCCATGTCGGTCAGACGAATGTAGCCGTCCTTGAACGGATAGCTCTCATAGAGCGAGATCAACATCGAGATATCTTGCACGGTGGCGTTGGACAGCCGCCGCGTCACGAACTCCCAATGCCGATCCATGAACACGAGCACGAGCACCGATTGCAGGATCATGATCGGCGTGATGATGATGAGCAGCGCGCGCGCATAAAGCCCCTTCGGCAAGAGCGATGAGCCGAAACGGTTCAGCTTCTTCAGGAGCAATCGCGCTTTCTGGTCGAATCTGAGCGGATTGCCCGTCTGTTGCTCGGAGATCGTTGCCATTAATCCATGTAAAAGATGTAACCGCGCCCCCTTACGGTCTGTAAATAGGCCGGATTGGCCGGGTCTTTCTCGATCTTCCGCCGCAATCGGTTAATCTGGACGTCAACCGCGCGCTCGCTGTCGTGGCCGGACAGGCGCGCAAGTTCCTCCCTGTCGACTGGCGTGCCAGGATGGAGGGCGAAATGGCGCAACAGATTGCGCTCGATTTCCGTCAGCTTCACCGCCTCGCCGTCCGTTCGTAATTCACCGCGAACGGGATAGAAAGTGAACGGCCCGAACGTTACCTCGTCCGGTCCTGCTGCAACTTCAACACGCCGGGCAATGATGTTCTTCATCCGAAGAAGCAATTCACGCGGCTCGAACGGTTTAGCGAGATAGTCGTCTACGCCGATTTCAAGTCCTGCTATCCGGTCTTCCGGCTCGACCCTTGCTGTCAGCATCAGAATCGGAACCTGCGAGGTGCGCCGCAGATCTTCGGCGAATGCAAAGCCGGTTTCACCTGGCATCATCACATCCAGAATAATGAGGTCGAAGCTGAAACCGCCAAGCTTGACGCGCGCCGCTGCCGTATCTTCCGCGACGGTGACGCGGTAACCGTTTTCATTGAGAAAGCGCGCGATCAGATCGCGGATACGCTGATCGTCATCCACGACGAGAATATGCTGCGCGTCATCGGGCAGGCTGGAGACCATATTCGCAGAACTCACCGGATCGTTCATTTTCCCTCTATTGGCGTGTCACTATCAAACATCGGCTGATCCACCCGGTTATGCGGCAAATATCGGGTATTGCCAATCATTGCGTCGAGAAAACGCGCAACGGCATCACTGCCATCCACACCTGCGGCTTTCAACCCCTCCTCAATCCGCGCGATCTGCAAGGCGGCAAGGCGCTCGACCAGCCCGGCGCCTTTTTCCGTTACGAACAGCAGTCGTTCGCGCCGGTCGTTCGGTCCCGCTTCCTGCCGCACATAGCCTTTCTTGACCAGTTCGCGCAAAACTCGCGACAGGCTCTGCTTGGTGATCTGCAAGATGCCGAGCAGATCGGCGACACGCAGCGCGGGATAGCGGCTGACGAAAAACAGCACCCTGTGATGCGCGCGGCCAAACCCGATGTCATTGAGAATCCGGTCGGGCTCGCCAGTGAATTCACGATAAGCGAAAAACAGTGCCTCTGCATACCAAAGGGCATCCCCGCCGGGTGCCTTTTCCGTTTTGCTAGGGGCGGCAGTCATCGGGGTCGATTTTTGCATATCATAGATGCGTCAGCATTGTTGACGTATACTCGCTTGTCTGCTACGAATTCGATGCTTACTCTTGTTCATTCTACCGTTCTTTACAAAACTTGCGAAAAAACGCGAGAGTATGATTGATTTCAGGGCGATTTTACCCACGAAATCAGAATAATCGGCATTTCTGCTGGAGGAAATTATGGCACTGGACCCTTATGATCAACGCGATGGCTTTATCTGGTTCGACGGCGAGATGGTCCCGTGGCGAGAGGCGAAGGTGCATGTGCTGACCCACGGGCTGCATTATGCCAGCGCCGTATTCGAGGGCGAACGCGCCTATGGCGGCGAAATCTTCAAGCTGACCGAGCATACGGAACGGCTGCACGCATCCGCGAAGCTACTGGGTTTTGAGATTCCCTATTCGGTCGCTGAGATCGATCAGGCCTGCCGCGAGTCAATCCGCGTCAACAATATTGTCGATGGCTATGTTCGCCCGATCGCCTGGCGCGGCTCGGAGCAGATGGGTGTTTCCGCGCAGCATAACACCATTCATCTGGCCATCGCCTCCTGGTACTGGGGCGCTTATTTTGCGCGCGAGGAACGGCTGAAAGGCATCAAGCTCGCTATGGCGGATTATCGCCGTCCCGATCCGCGCACCGCCCCTTGCAAATCGAAGGCAACCGGCCTTTACATGATCTGCACGATCGAGAAGCACAAGGCTGAGGCAAAAGGCTTCGCCGATGCACTGATGCTCGACTGGCGCGGCCATGTCGCGGAATCGACGGGTGCGAACATCTTTCTGGTGAAAAGCGACGAAATCCATACGCCGACGCCGGATTGCTTCCTCAACGGCATCACCCGCCGCACGGTTATCGGCCTTGCCGAAAAACGCGGCTGGAAGGTGATCGAGCGTACGATCCTGCCCGAGGAGCTGAGCAGCTTCGAGCAGTGCTTCCTGACGGGCACCGCTGCGGAAGTCACGCCTGTCGCGCAGATCGACGACATCGAGTTCACGGTCGGCGAGATCACGCGCACGCTGGTCGATGATTACGACGCGGCGGTGCGTCCGAACGCTGCCAAGGTCGCTGCGGCTGAATAGGATCATAGTGGCCAGACGGCTGCCCTTAAGTTTGGGTGGCCGTTGCGCCATGCATCGAAGTCAGCGTCACGACCGCGATTTCTGGCGGCACCATGAAACGGATCGGCAGACCGCTGAGGCCAAGCCCGGACGAGACCAGCAGGTGGCGGCCGGCCTCGACAACATGGCCGTAAGCAAATCGCTGGCCGTATTTCGAAGGGATGATCGGACGTCCGATAAAAGGCAGGTAGACCTGTCCGCCATGCGTATGGCCTGACAGCGTCAAGGTCACGCGGTCAGGCACTTGCGGGAAAATGTCCGGTTCATGCGCGAGAAGAATGAACGGTGCGTCATCGCCGCCAGCAGGCGCGAGCGTTGCGGGCAGATCGTCCACGCCCCCTTTGCCGTGCCTCGCAAGCTGATCGCCAAGTCCGCCGAGCCAGACCGTCCCACCGTGCAGTTTCAGCTTCAGCGTATCATTTTCCAGAACCTGGATGCCCTCACGCTCAAGTCCTCCGCGCACGCCTTCGGGATCTTTCCACCAGTCGTGATTGCCGAGAACGGCATAAACGCCGAGCGGCGCGCTCAAATGGCTGAGTTCGGCGCTCCAGTCGGCAATGGGAATGTCCGTCGTGCCATAGCCGCGCATGGCGGCGACATAATCGCCAAGCAGAACGATCACATCCGGTTTCAGCACATTGGTATGCTCAACGATTCCACGAATACGTGCAATCGGCATCCACGGGTCACTGGCATGAATATCGGTCAAGACCACTATGCGCAGCGGCGGCATGGCCTCCGGCCAATGGACATGCGGAACCGTCCATTCGCTGACGACAAGGCGCATAAGCGGCTCAAGCCCGACGGCATAGGCCGTCCCGCCCGCACCGAGCGCCACGATTCCGCTCGCAGCCTGTAAGAAATGCCGTCTCGTCAGCATCATATCTGTTTCCTGCTCTCGACATGCCCGGTATAGAAAAAGCCGTCAAGGTTTATGGAAGATAAACGCATTACGGGATGACACCTATTTCTCAATTTTCGGCGCATATTTTTCCGGTGATTTAATGTGCTCCGGCCGAACGCCCATACCGACGAGAGAAGCGACAAGGCGCCTGAGCATTGGAACGCGCGAGATGATCTTCAGCGGCAAAGGTGGTTCCGGCGTTTTCGATTTATCGACCAAAATCGGCGAAATCACGCGGTTCTGCATTTGCACCTGAATAAACTGCGTCGCCTTCACGGGCCAGAGCCTGCGCTCGCGCACCTTATCGAGGCTTTCATCGTCGAGCGTCCCATTCGCCAGCATTCCGGCCAGACTATTGGCGGCGGCAACGGCATCCTGAATTGCAAGATTGATGCCGACCCCGCCAATAGGCGACATGGCATGGGCGCTGTCTCCGATCATCAACAAGCCCGGTCTCGACCAGCTTTCGAGCCGGTCGATTTTCACTGTCAGCAGCTTGACGTCATCGAATGAGGCAAGCGCGCCGATACTATCAGCAAGTTGCGGCGCTGTCTCGCCAACCACCTCGCGAAATTCCGGCAGACTGCCCGAGACCACCTTCTGCGCCTCGCCTTTCGGAATGACGAAGGCGCATTGATAATATTCACCACGGTCGATTGTGATGACGATATGGCCCGGCCCGGTATTCAGAAGCGGCTCGTCCCGCTTGCCAGGATCGCGCGGCACACGAAACCACAGCACGTCGATAGGTGCGCCGATATCCTCAACCTTCAACTCTGCCTTTTCCCTGACGATTGAACCACGCCCATCTGCGCCTATGGTTAGCATGGCGTGCACTTCCAGCGGTCCCTGTGCCGTATCGGCACGGACGCCTGTGACACGCCCGCCATCAAATATGAGATCTTTCACCTCGGCTTCCATCTCGATGGAGAAGGTCGGCATACTCTTTGCGGCGCTGGCCAGAAAATTGAGGAGATGCCATTGCGGCATGAAGGCAATGAATTTGCAGGACGCATTCACACGAGAAAAATCGGCAACCGTCAGCTTTTCCTTCCCGAATATGCCGGAGAGTTTGTCGAGACGCTGATGAGGCCTTGCCAGAAAGCCATCCAGCAGGCCCAGCTCCTTCATGTTTTCCAGCGTGGACGGATGCACCGTATCGCCACGAAAATCACGCAAAAAGTCGGCATGCTTCTCCAGAACGAGCGTCCGGCAACCGGCACGGGCAAACAGCAGCCCTGCCATGATGCCTGCCGGTCCGCCTCCCGCTACACAACAATCAACTGTCAGGCTTCTCATGAAAAATCCTCAGCTTAATCAAGGGTTTTCGAACGGCTATTCAGGAGTGCAATCCGCTTTGTGGAACTGTACAGAACTTTGCGTTAGAGTCTCGCGCTGACCGGCCTTTTAGGCCATTTGAGTATGAACCCGGACAAAACGGCCCATGCGCAACATTCTATTCGGCCTTGCGATTACCGTTTTAATCATGACGCCCGCTGCCGCGCAAAACTTACCGGCGGCCAGGGAAATTTTCGGCAAACAGAAAATCCCCGCTCCGCTGGAAGCCCGCGCGATCGGCAGCTATGCGCGCGGCTGTCTTGCCGGGGCGAAGCCCTTGCCGGTCGATGGCCCGGCCTGGCAAGCCATGCGGCTTTCGCGCAACCGCAATTGGGGTCATCCGGCCCTGATCAAGTTTCTGGAGCGATTGGCGCTCGATGCGAAGAAATACGATGGCTGGCCCGGCCTTCTCGTCGGCGATATGGCGCAACCGAGAGGCGGGCCGATGCTGACCGGCCATGCGAGCCACCAGATCGGGCTGGACGCCGATGTCTGGCTCAATCCGATGCCGGACCATAAGCTGAGCTACAAGGAGCGCGAAAACCGTTCTGCCGTTACGATGCTGGCCGAGGACAAGGTTTCGGTCGATGCGAAGAAATGGACGCCGGAGCATGCCAAGCTGATCA
This sequence comes from uncultured Hyphomicrobiaceae bacterium, assembly GCA_964407125.1. Taxonomy (GTDB): domain Bacteria; phylum Pseudomonadota; class Alphaproteobacteria; order Rhizobiales; family Rhodomicrobiaceae; genus JAHQVI01. Next base: position 6,758 of record CAYOUP010000111.1, read on the forward strand.
AGCGCGCCGCCTCATACCCGGAAGTCGCGCGGATTTTCGTGCATCCGGCGATCAAGAAAACGCTCTGCGACTGGGCCGACAAGAAAGACCGGGCGTGGCTCAGCAAGATTCGCCCGTGGTGGGGGCATCATTATCATTTCCACATCCGCCTATCCTGCCCGCCTGGCTCGACCGGCTGCACGAACCAGCCAGCTGTCGGCTCCGGTGATGGATGCGGAAAGGAACTCAAACGCTGGCTGCGCAAGGTGCGCCCGCCAAAGGTCGTCGAAAAACCGGAGAAGCCCGCGAAACCGGCCAAGCCGAAGCATCAGATATCGATCAAGGATCTGCCTGACGCCTGCGCCGGGCTGGTTGGCGTCGACCTCAAATCTCTCCAGGCTGCCGTGCCGGGAACCCCCGTGCCCCTGCCTGAGCGCAAACCGTTTCCGGCCGTTCCGGAGCGCAAGCCGACCGGGAATGGGTAAGAACAGGAAGAACAAGCGCTGACGCAGCCATCAGCGCCGCATGATGATCCAGAGGACATG
>CAYOUP010000111.1:7291-9470 GCA_964407125.1 uncultured Hyphomicrobiaceae bacterium
ACATGCAGGACGCCGGGGATATAGCCGAGGGCCGTCAGCGCGACATTCAGCCAGAATTGCAGGCCCACATCCAGACGAAGAGCCACGCCAAGCGGCGGCAACAGGATGGAAAAGAATAGGCGGAGATAGTGCATTGGGTGGGCTCCATAGAGGTAATCGTAGATAGTATCGTTGTCTGAATATTCCTTGCATGGCAAATGCGGGAGAACCGATTACAAAGTACTGATATCCCTTTGGTATCGAGAGCTAAATTTTAATCGTTTTAACACTTTATAAATGGCGCCAAGAGTTAATATTTATAAAAATTTAATTTTCAATAGCTAAGATTTACTCTTTGCAGAAGCAAACTACTATAAGTATTATTTATATTGAGCATTTCTTGTATTTTATTATTTAATTGGAAACACTGTCAACCACTCAGCATTTCTTACTCGGTAATCATAACGTTTTGTTAATTCCTGCAATACGGCACGCATATGTTGCGCACCGTAGACGACGGAGATGCGATGAATCATTGGTTCGGAATTTTCAACATACTCGCAGATTCGTTCAACAAGCCTGGCATCTCTCGCATCTATTATCACTCGGTTTAAAGCAGCGGTTTCTGGACTAAATGCAAGAATTTCGCCGCGACGGGGGAGATCTTCTAACGTCAAATTCATAGCTAGAGTTTTACGAGAGCCGAACCATCGTATCCATAGACCCATTAGTGGAGCGACTACGTACACAAACATGCGCAACCAATATGGGATGGTGCCCCAAAGCTTGGCAAATTCTTCAGCCGAAAGATCTGTTCGAACAATCTTTGCATGGCAGTCCGCTTGTTCTGGATAGGCTGGCTGGACCACAAGGCTGAATGTCCTTGACGCGTTGATCCACCGATAGGATCTGGTAATGCGTTTCACGACAGGTGAGTTAACGCCTTCTACAAGAGCAATATCGTGGGAGAAAGCGTCTGCATACACGGTTTCGAAAAACTCAGCCTCACCGATATGAACCATTGGGAACAACGTAATTTCAATTTCATTGCAGGGGCTTACAAGATTGAACCTCGCAGTTCGTACTGCCCAAACAGTACCCTCTACTATTTGCATGCGTTAGATCTTCCAAGAAACCTAATATCTGTTGATCAACGAATGGGGGTACTGATTGATAATAACTTGTCCGCTGCAGCCTCTATGCGCCCCATAGCTGAAATTATAAGTGTAGTACTACACAATCCTTGTAGTGAACTCAGAGCGTTTTGATTGATAGGTCACTCCTGAGCGATTGACGCTTTAGCTGACAACCCGCCCCCAACAATCATACTCGTCCGTCTCCTCGATGACCGCGCGGACGATGTCGCTGGGAGCGAGTTCAGTCTCGCCGTCGAGGACGACGGTGCCATCTATGTCGGGGGCGTCCCAGGTTGAACGGCCGATTGCGCCTTCGCGGTCGATCTCGTCGATGAGGACGTCGATCTCCTGGCCGACGCGCCCCGCCATTACCTCCGCGCTGACCTCTTTCTGCACTTCCATGAAGCGGGCGTAACGCTCTTCCTTCACTTCATCCGCAATCTGACCGTCCAGAGCGCGCGACCCGGCCCCCTTGACATTTTCATATTTGAAACAGCCGACGCGGGCGAGCCGGGCTTCCTTCAGCCAGCCGAGTAGAAATGCAAAATCCTCCTCGGTTTCGCCCGGGAAGCCGACGATGAAGGTCGAACGAATGGCGAGATCCGGCACTATCTCGCGCCAGCGCGCAATGCGTTCCAGCGTCTTGTCCTGATTGGCCGGGCGGCGCATCGCCTTGAGCACCGTCGGCGAGGCGTGCTGGAAGGGAATGTCGAGATAGGGCAGGATCTTGCCCTCGGCCATCAGCGGCAGAACCTCGTCGACATGCGGATAGGGGTAGACATAATGCAGCCGCACCCACGCGCCGAGGCTGCCGAGCGCCGTGCACAGATCGAAAAAGCGCGCCTTCAGCGGCGTCCCGTGCCAATCGCTCTCGGCAAATTTCACATCGATGCCATAGGCGCTGGTATCCTGGCTGATAACCAGCAATTCGCGCACGCCACGTTCGACAAGCTGTTCCGCCTCCTGCATGACATCGGCGGCTGAACGGCTGGCCAGCGGTCCACGTAGCTGCGGGATGATGCAGAAGGAGCATTTGTTGTTACAGCCCTCCGAAATCTTCAGAT
>CAYOUP010000112.1:0-9433 GCA_964407125.1 uncultured Hyphomicrobiaceae bacterium
TAGCGACTTTGTAGCGCTCTCATCGCGATCTGGCGGACGGATTGTCAGCTCTGCAATCTCACCCGCCTGCAAATGAACGACTGTATCCGCAAGGCTCAGGGTTTCGTCGTCAGATGTTCCGGCAATGATGGTTTTCTTGCCTTTGAGTTCGGCAAGCTTGTTGATGAAAGCGCGCCGTCCGGTTGCGTCCAGATCCTTAAGCGGCTCATCGAACAGATAGATGGCCGCGTCCTGAACATAAGCGCGAGCGAGACGTAACTTGCTGTAAACATTGGGGTCCAGGCCCGCGCAAAGCTGGTCCGTGAGATCGGTTTCGAGCCCTTCGTCCAGCTCACCAATAAAAACGTCCAGGTCAGCATCCGTGATCGCGGCCCGGATGAGCTCGTCATCCGCAAACGGATTCACAAGCCTGAAATTGTAGGCGAGACTTCCCGGAAACAGACGCTGATCCTCGCTGACCAACGCGATGCGCTGCCGCAGATGACGCATATCGAATTGTCTTGCATCGAATCCGTCTATTCTGACGCAACCGCTGTTTGGCCGTTCCAGATTTGCGATCACACGCAGCAATGTGCCTTTGCCTGCGCCAGCAACTCCGGTGACCGCGACGAGTTCGCCAGGATCGGCGGTCATCGTGATGTTTTGCAAAACCGGCAGATCGGCGTTCCTTTTGAGGTAACTGACGTTTTGCAGTTCGATCCGCCCACTGATTTGCTCATAAGGCAATGTGGATGGGCGGCTCTTTTCTTGCGGCAGGCGCATAAGCTTTTTGAATTGGCTGGCGGCGTCTATAGCCTGAAAGAGGCCGTTAATGTTGAGCAGGACCGACTGGATGGGCGCGAGAATGCGCCAGGCGATCACAAGAACCGCCACAAGCGCGCCGGCCGAAAGCTCTCCGCCAATGACGGCGTTCGCTCCAAAACCAGCAATTAACGCACCGGTCAATACCATCAGGGCCTGCGCCGTCGCCGCTTCCGAGACAGCTATGCGCTGCATTTCGGCATCCGCCGCAAGCTCACGCGAAACAAGCCTGCTATAGCGCCGCTCCCAGATTTCCTCCGCATTGCAACACTGAATAATGGGCAGGTTCGCAATCATGTCCTCGCGGAACAGCTGTGTCTCCGAACGGCTGATATTGGCCTTAAGGAATTTCAGGCGCATCCGCGCAACGAAAACGATAGATAATACTGTCAGAGCTGCAACCATGCCGACCACGAGCCAGCCAAGCCAGCCGCCTATAACGAAAGCTGCTGTGATGAACAGGACGATAAATGGCAGATCGAGCAAACTTGCGGCCAGCGGGTTGCCAAATATATTCCTTACCGCTTCGAATAATTTCAGCCGGTTTATCAGCCCTGCCGCCGACGCCCTTTCGCTGACTTGAACCGGCAGGCTGGTTATGCGTTCAAACGCAGCCTCCATGACCTTTTTGTGAGAGTGCACCACGAAACGTGTTATCGAGCGCGCGCGCAGTTCACGCAGGATAATCTCTGTGCTGACGATAACGGTCATTCCACCGGCAACCGCCATGAGGGGCAGCATCGAACCGGCGCCGGTCGCCAAGTCAAAAACTGTCATGACAAAGGCCGGAAGGGCAAGCGCAAGGCAGTTTATCAGGAGGCTTAACCCGAATAATGTTTGCACAAACCTTGGCTCGTCTTCGAGCATTGAGCCAAACAAGCCAAGGCGGCGCTGCTTGCTCTCCCCAGCCTTCTTTTCAGCGGGACACACAAGATAGATCTGCCCATTTAACTCGTCTGCCTGAACGGTTGCCAGCCGCCCCTGACGTCCCTTGAAGACTTTGTAATGGCCCGGTTTTTCAACTTCGATAAGAACCCAGACATCGCCATCGGCCTTGTCGAGAAGAGCGGGCAGCCCCTCATCACCCAGCTCCGTCCTGATTGATCGATATGGAATCGCACGGAACTGGAGATTATCGAGAACGCCGAACAAAGCCGGTATATCCGATACTGCCTGCCCTTCAGGCATAGCCTCGCATAACCGCCGCGGACCGCCGGTCCAGCCCAAGGCATTGAGCAGCGGCTCAAGACAGGCTTGCGCGGGAGGTGTCTGCTCAGGGACGGAAGAACGGTGCGCGGTTTCAGCCATCGTCCGTCGCCTCCCACAGATCGAGGCTCTCATCGGGATCGGCACGGATCGGATCGACCGGCTCAAGCGACCAGTCCCTCATCCGGTAATTGCGCCCATCATTGATCGACTCGATCAGCGTGCGCCCTAAAGTGACGATGGTCGTCGAACCGCGAAGCTCCTCGATCATCCTCTCGCAAGCGCGCGTGCTGATGTCGGAGGGTATCGAGCGGTGAATATCGAGTATCAGCAGCCGGGGACTGATAGCGGCGACCCTGACAAGCGTGATCGCAACAAGCAGGTCGCGAGGAACGGATGCCGCGCTGTCACGATCCAGCCTCGTATGATAGCCATCGGGCAGCGTCTTTATCGCCTCCTCAACGCCCAGCCGCTGCGCCAGTTCTATTGCGGTCGCAGGATTGACGCAGCCGAACATTGATATGTTTTCCGCGATCGTGCCCCGGAAAATCGCTGGCTCACCATAGACGAACATGACGCGCTGCAAGGTGGCATCCTGCTCAGCGGAGATCTTGCGCCCGTCGATCAGAAATTCGCCGTAGTCCGGAGTGATCCGGCAACGGAGTATATCGGCCATTGCCTGGCGCTGATGATCGTCGCGAATGACAATTCCGATGATTTCGCCAGGTCTGATCGTCAGATTGACACCCCGGTCTTTTTCCGGGCGTCCGTCATACGCCATGCCGATGCCGTTGAGCTGAACCTTGGCCGGCCCGGATATGTCGATCTCATCCGTTGCCCGGTCAGGCAAACTCATGACCGCCCCGGAGCGCTCCTGAGCAGTCTGTGCGGCTTCCACCTGCTCCAAAATCCCGAAGATGCGTCGAAATGACTGAACGGCCAGTACGCCAATCAGCGAACTGGCGGCAACCGCCCCGATACTGATCATACCCTTCGCCGCCATCGCACCGCCAACCGCGATGACCGACAAAAACGTAATTGTCTCAATGAGTTGATCAGCGGAAGCCACACGGCATTTCCGAAGAATATGCTCGTAATTCGATGGAGCCGTAACGCGAAGCATGCGTTCGAGGCGGCGCTGAAAATGAGGCTCGACCGCCAAAGCCTTCACCGTCGAGATGCCCTCAATGCTTTGGGCATAAAGACCGAGCCGCTCACGATCCTGGTTCATCAATTCATGCGTATGCGGCTTCATCGCTGCATGTGATCGAAGGGCCCACAAAGTAAAAATACCTGCAAGGATGATCGGTATGGTGACGACCATGCCACCGATGAGCCCGATGACGATCAGATAAAGCGCAATGAATGGCAGTTCCAGCAATGTCAGGCGTGCATTACTGCTATAAAACCGGCTCAGTTCATCGACCGCCTGGATGGCGCCGGCGGCAATGGCCGGAGACAGGCGCATGGCCGCTGAATAGGACGTATTGAGCAGCCGCCGGGCCGCGTGCATCCGAAGCTCAAAACTTTCCCTTCCGGCGGCCTCGCCGAAGAGCCTGTTCCTGGCGAGCTGCAATCGCATCTCTGCGATCATTGCACAAAACAGTCCGGTAATAAGCAGGAGCAGAGTATAATACGCTTCACCGCCTATCGCGTAGTCGAGGATCACGAACAAGACCAGCGGAGGCGCGAGACGGAGTAGGTTGATTGCAATCGTGGATAGAATAATGGATCGAGGCAATCGCATCGCTTCGACAAACAGACGCGATAGTCTCCTTACCGCATAGCGCCGAGGCCTCACGCCGTTTTCCTGTCTGACAGTATTTCCGGCCAAGGTTAATTTTATTGCAGCATCATTCGTAACGTCGGCCGCGCTTGCTGCCATAGGACTTTGCTCTTGATCGATATAATGAAACAAGTGCAGATTTTAATAGCGAGGACTTACTGTCCCCTTAAATTGACATCATGATTTATTTTAATTTTCAGTTCTGTTGTTTACTTTATTGGATTACTCTATCTGGCTTATCATAATGTTTCTAAATATTATACTTAATACAAATTTAGAACAAACACCTGATGACTTTTATGACCACCCAACAAGCTCGAAGAGAGCCAGAATTAGCCTACATGGAAGTGTAACCGCTGTTGACTTGAAACACCGGGGCGTAGAAGCTGAATGAGTGTAAAGTCATAGAGTGGGTGATTCACGAGATCGCATTCGTAACAAGCATTGAGAAGAGTTTCTGCTCCGCTCTTCACCATCAAGGAGACCTGATATGCAGGACATGCCAAATCTTACCGAAATTCCCGAACCGATGCGAAACATGATGAAGGCTACGATCGACCAGACGCGTAAGGCCTTCGAAACCTTCATAAGCGCCAGCCAGCAGGCCATGAGCGGCTTTGACACCAGCGGTAATCCGTCGATGGACGGGCTCAAGCAGCTCAATGAGAAAATCGCCGATTTCACCCGTCAGAACGCCGATGCGAATTTCCGTTTCGCAATGAAACTCGCCGACGCCAAGAAGATCAACGACGTTGTGGACATGCAAAGTTCCTATGTCCGCGAGTTGATGGATACTTACGGCAAACAGCTTGAAGAAATCCGCGCATTGACGACAAAAGTCGTACAGGACAGCACCCAGGCTGCGACCAGCGCTGCAAAGAACATGCAGAATATGGGAAGCGGCGGCTCATCCTACTGAGTGATTGTATGGAGCTCCTGAGTATTGCCGATAACGGCGGGCATCGTCCCGCCGTTACGGTTTCCTGCATGACCGTAAAGTGACAAGAAACACAGCATCTGACTGGTAGCGGGTCCTATGCACTATCGCAATCTCGGCCGCAGCGGGCTGAAAGTATCTGAAATATGCCTTGGCACCATGACATTCGGGCATACGACTGATGAAGCCGAGGCGGGCGCGATTGTTGATGCCGCCCTCGATGCCGGGGTGAATTTCTTTGACACGGCAGACGCTTACAGCAAGGGCGTTTCCGAGGAAATGCTGGGCCGCGCACTCAAGGGACGGCGAACGCAGGCCGTCATCGCGACCAAATATTTCAACCCGATGGGCAGCGGGCCCAATAATTCCGGCGCATCGCGTCTGCACACGATGCAGGCTGTCGAGGACAGTCTGCGGCGGCTGCAGACGGACTATATCGACATTTACTACCTGCACCATGTCGATGCCGAAACGCCGCTCGATGAAACGCTGCGCGCCATCGATGATCTGGTCCGGCAAGGCAAGGTTCGCTACATCGCTTGCAGTAATTTTGAGGCCTGGCGGCTGATGGAGGCGATCTGGATCAGCGACAGCAAGGGATGGGAGCGTTTCATCTGCTATCAGCCGCAATATAATCTTGTCGTACGTGATGTCGAAGACGAGATCATACCGGCCTGCGAACTGAAAGGCCTCGGCGTGGTTCCTTGGGGACCCTTGGCGGGCGGCTTCCTGACCGGCAAATATAAACCCGGAGAGCGCAGTGCGCCGGGGACGCGTTCGGAGGAAGGCTGGGTTTTCATGGACCGGATGTTCGCTCCGAATGCGGACGAGACGTTGACGGCGCTTCTGGAAATTTCGAGCCAGCTATCGTGTCAACCGGCTGCTCTGGCCATTCGCTGGGTGTTGGCGCAACGCGCAGTCAGCTCTGCGATCGTCGGCGCGCGGACAGCCGGTCAGTTCCGGAACAGCCTTGAGGCGATCAAGCTGGACGTGCCGGAGGAGGCGCTCGACCGTCTGACCAAAGCATCCGAACCGGCTCCGCGCTACCCGAAAAGCATGGAGGCGGGAATGCGCAAACGCCGCAGCGATGCTGTGAAGGTGCCTTCCACATGAAAGTGACTTGGAGAAGCGGGTGGCCCTGATTACCTACTCCGCTGCCTGTACTTCGCCGGGCTTTTCCTTCCGCCCGAAGCGCTGCTCGATATAGTCCTGCACGAGTTTCTTGAAATCGTCCGCTATAGCTGGGCCGCGAAGGGTCAGAGCCTTCTTGCCGTCAATGAAGACCGGGGCGGCCGGGCTTTCGCCGGTGCCGGGAAGGCTGATACCGATATCGGCGTGTTTCGATTCACCGGGGCCGTTCACGATGCAGCCCATGACAGCGACGTTGAGCGTCTCGACGCCGGGATAGATCTTGCGCCATTCCGGCATGCTGGCAGCGATATGGTTCTGGATGTCGGAGGCCAGCTCCTGGAATAGTGTGCTCGTCGTGCGGCCGCACCCCGGACAGGCGGCGACCACGGGCACAAAGGAGCGCAGCCCCATCACCTGCAAAATCTGCTGAGCGACCTCAACCTCGCGGGTTCTCGCCTCGCCGGGCGCAGGGGTCAGCGAAACGCGGATCGTGTCGCCGATGCCCTGTTGCAGAAGGATACCGATCCCCGCAGTCGAGGCGACAATACCTTTCGTCCCCATGCCCGCCTCGGTCAGTCCGAGATGCAGCGCATAATCGCCGCGATCGGCCAGCATCGCATAACAGCTTACAAGATCCTGCACGGAACTGACCTTGGCGGAGAGGATGATCTTGTCCTTGCCCATGCCCAGCATCTCGGCGCGCTCGGCGCTGAGAAATGCGGACTGCACCATCGCCTCATGCAGGACGGCGCGCGCATCTTTCGGCTCGGGTAGCGCCGCGTTCTTGTCCATAAGTTTCGTCAGCAACTCCTGATCGAGACTGCCCCAATTGACGCCGATCCGCACCGGTTTGCCGTATTTCAGCGCAATTTCGATAATGTCGGAGAATTGCCGGTCGCGCTTTTCGCGAAAGCCGACATTCCCCGGATTGATGCGGTATTTGTGTAGGGCCTCAGCGCAAGCAGGGTGATCGGTGAGCAGCTTGTGGCCGATATAGTGAAAATCTCCGATGATCGGGACGTCCACACCCCACGCAGCCAGCTTCTCCGCAATATGGGGAACGGCCGCCGCCGCCTCGTCGCGATCCACGGTAATCCGCACCAGTTCCGAACCGGCCCGGGCCAACTCCGCAATCTGGATCGCCGTCCTGTCGATATCCGCCGTGTCCGTATTCGTCATCGACTGAACGGCGACAGGCGCGCCGCCGCCGATCATGACACCGCCGACATTGACGCCGACGGTTTCCCTGCGCGGCGCGATTTGATGAACCATGGCTCCCCCGATCAGAAGCGATCTGTGAATTTTCTACACATTCATTAATGGAGACTTATGACAAATGCCAGATCGCGTTGCGTGCTGACCGTATTATCAGCTAGACGCGGCGGCTGACTTTTTGCAGCATTCGGCGCAATAGCCCTGTATCTCAAGCACGGTATTGTTGACCCGGAAGCCGCTGCAGCGTGTCAGATCGGCGATGGATTTCCATACATCCTGCGCCTCGGCCTCCGCAACGCGCGCGCAGCCTTCACACACAAGTATAAGAAGGGACCGCTCATCGTCATGGTCAGAAAGACAGGCAAAATAAGCGTTTTTGCTCTCAAGCCGGTGCACAAGCCCCGCTTCGACCAGCACATCGATAACCCGATAGGCAGAGATCGGCGCAAGCTGGCGTCCGCCGGATTTGAGGCTTTCGATAATATCATAAGCGCCAAGCGCCTTGTGTGATGACAGGAGAACGCGCAGAACAGCCTCGCGCAACGGCGTCAGCTTGACGGATTTATCCTTGCAGAGCTCCCGCGCCTTATCAACCGCCATATCGACACAAGAGGCGTGATCATGTTCAAGCGTGGGAAAGAGGTTATCTGCCATAATGCTCAGAATTTGGCATCCGCCAGAAAAATGTAAAGACTTACGCACTATTGCATTCTTTACCTGCACAAGGAACTGTTCGCGGCAATTTGCCGGACTCTAGTGGATCGAACATGACATTTGAGACCCGGATGCAGCGTCCCTAGACAATAGCTAACGGACTCGAATGTCATGTCAATTTGATCCATCAGCAAAGAATCGAGTGGTTCGAAGCGTTAGATTTGAACCACTCGGCCCCGCGCACGGAACACTGAAGCCTATGATCGAAATCCGCAATGTCAGCCATGCCTATGACGGCACGCCCGTGCTCCGCGACATCTCGCTGGAGCTGGCCGAGAAGCGCATTGCGATCATCGGAGCCAATGGTTCGGGCAAAACGACGCTTGCGAGAATGCTGAACGGCCTGCTTATCCCGCAAACGGGGGATGTTTTTGTGGATGGCGTATCGGCCCGCAAGGACGGTGCCAAGGTTCGAGCGCTGGTCGGCTATGTATTCCAGAATCCGGAGCATCAGATCGTCATGCCGACCGTGGAGGAAGATCTCGCTTTCGGCCTTGAAAACATGAACCTGCCGAAGGCGGAAATCGAGGTTCGTGTCGATGCTATGCTCACAGCGCACAACCTGACGCACAAGCGCCACGCGCCCGCCCATCTGCTCAGCGGCGGCGAGCAAAAATTGCTGACCCTCCTCTCCGTGCTGATCATGGAGCCGAAATACATCATCTTCGACGAGCCTATGAATTCGCTCGATCTGTCGGCGCGTAAGAGGCTCGCCCGGCTCATGAACAGCCTGCCGCAAACTGTCATCACCATAACACACGACTTTGATCTCATCGCCTTGTATGACAGGGCCATTCTGATCCACCAAGGCGCTGTTCTGGCCGACGGAGAACCGGGCGATGTCATCGACCGCTATATCGCCGCGGTTGACGGGGCCGAATAAGCTGCCTGTCGTTTGGGAATTGCACCCACCGTATTTTCGGCTTCGAGGCCTGCTCGGTGAAGTTACGCTGACGGAGTGCGAAGGACGATCAGGAAACGGAATATATACAGGTAGCGGAATGAGTAGCGGTATCTCCCATATTACGTTGATTGTCTCCGATCTCGACCGGACTCAGGAAATATTGGAGACAGTTCTCAATGCTCAATGCGTTTACGACAGCGGCGAGGAGACATTCTCGCTCTCCAAAGAGCGTTTCTTCCTTGTTGGCGATCTTTGGATCGCGACAATGGAAGGCCCTCCGCTCGACAACAGGACGTATAACCACATTGCATTCAAGATCACCGAAGATGAATTCGAAGAGTGTCAGACAAGAATTGAAGAGCTTGGCCTGGAGCTGAAGCCGCAACGCCCGCGTGTTGAGGGCGAGGGCCGATCGCTCTATTTTTACGGGCCGGATAATCACCTCTTCGAGCTGCATACCGGAACACTTGAGCAACGTCTGCAACGCTACGCGAAAGGCAGGAACGCAACTGAATGACAAAAAACGTAATCTTTGACATTGGCGCGGTACTGATCGACTGGAATCCGTCCTATCTCTATTCGAAATTGCTTCCCGATGAGGCGGCAATTGCGGAGTTTCTCGAAGAGGTCGATTTTGCAGGATGGAACCGCGCGCTCGACGCCGGCGGGCGTTGGGTGCCGGCTATCACTGAATTATCGGAGCGCTTTCCACATCGGAAAGAGCTGATCGAGGCCGCCC
>CAYOUP010000113.1:0-9427 GCA_964407125.1 uncultured Hyphomicrobiaceae bacterium
ACAAGCGCTCACCTTGGGAGAGGGAGATGAGGCGTGATTCCGTTTTCGTTCAACACGCTCTGGAAAAAGACATCGCGGGAGAGACGCCATGAAAATCGGTTTTATCGGTCTCGGCAATATGGGCGCGCCCATGGCGACCAATCTTGCCGCTGCGGGACATGATGTATCAGGGTTCGACCTGGCGGATGTGAGCGTCGAAGGATGCGAACGCGCCCGGAATGCAGTCCATGCGGCGGAAGGAAAGGATGCCGTTATCACCATGCTGCCGGATGGTGCGGCGCTGCTGGCCGTCTATGCGCAGATCGTACCTTCGGGGAAAGCCGGAGCGGTCTTTGTCGATTGTTCCACGGTTGATGTCACCTCTGCGCGAAGCGCTGCGGCGAAGGCAGAGACCGCCGGTTTGTTGCCTGTCGATGCACCCGTCTCCGGGGGCGTTGGCGGCGCAAAGGCCGGGACGTTGACATTCATGGCGGGCGGGACGGCGGAAGCCTTCGCCAAAGCTGAACCGCTTTTCGAAGTGATGGGTCAAAAGGCGGTGCATTGCGGCGCGTCCGGGGCAGGGCAGGCGGCGAAGATCTGCAACAATATGATCCTCGGAATATCCATGATCGGTGTTTGCGAAGCCTTTGTCCTGGCGGACCGGCTTGGGCTTGACCGGCAGAAAATGTTCGATGTCGTCTCCGCATCATCCGGCTCCTGCTGGTCGATCAACACCTATTGCCCTGCGCCCGGTGTCGGTCCGTCTAGCCCGGCGGATAATGACTACAGGCCCGGCTTCGCGGCGGAACTGATGCTGAAAGACTTGTTGTTGGCGCAGCAGGCGGCAGAGGAAACGGGAGCGGCGACGCCGATGGGCGCAAAGGCCGCCATGCTTTATCGTGAGTTCGTTGCGGATGGCGGGAAGGGGAAGGATTTCTCCGCGATGCTTCCGCATCTTGCCGCCCTTGTTCGTGATTTTTAAACACGCGGCGGACCGCGCCTGCCCTCGTCAGGCCTGGCTTTTCTGCCCGGAAAGCTTCGCGCTGTTGCGGTTCCGTCTTTCGCTGATGCCTGTCCAGATCTGGCGGCCGATGATGAGCAGGGTGAGGCCAAAAAAGACAAGGGCAACCGGCGATGTGTAGAAAATGTCGAGACCGCCTTCCGACAGGATCATGGCCGTTCTGAACTCTTTCTCCATTGTCGGGCCGAGGACAAGTCCGAGAATGATCGGCGTTAGCGGTATGTTTGCGCGAAGCAGCAGATAGCCGATCAATCCGATCACGCCCATCGAGTAGACATCGAATGTGCTGTTACGGATCGAGAACGCCCCGATGCCGCACATGACGATAATGCCGACCGCGAGCAGGTGAGGCGGTATACGCAGAACCCGCACGAAGAGTTGGATTCCGATGAGCTGAAAGATGAGGACCGCGATATAGGCCATTATGAATGTCACGTAGACGGTGTAGATCTGATCACTATGCTGTATGAACAGCATCGGTCCAGGAACCAGCCCGTGTATGAGCAATCCGGACAGGATGATGGCCGTGGCCGGGTCGCCCGGAATGCCGAGCGAGAGAAGAGGTATCATGGTACCGCCTGTTACGGCATTATTGGCGGTTTCCGGTGCGATAACGCCTTCAACTGATCCTTTCCCGAACAGCTCAGGGTTTTTAGAAAAGCGGCGGGCGTGGTCATAGGCGAGGAAGGCCGCAACCGGGCCACCTGTTCCTGGAATAGCGCCAATGCCCGTTCCGATACCGGCACAGCGCACCATCAGCCAGAAATTCTCCTTCAGGTCGCGCCATCGGGGAAGCTCCGCCCGGACGTCCGTGGCCGCTAGGGGCGTCTGCGCACCATTCACATACTTCGTGAAAATGACGATGATGTGCGGCACCGCAAAGAGCCCGATCATTGCGACGAGCAGATTGACGCCCTGAAGCATCTCGGTGACGCCAAAGGTCAGCCTTTGCGCAGCGTCGAACTCGTCGAGACCGATCGTCATGATCATGAGGCCGAGCGCCCCGGCGATCAGCCCTTTCAGCAGCGATTTTTCCGCCATAGCGCAAATGGTCGAGAAGCCGAATAGTACGAGAGCGAAGATTTCAGCGGGGCCGAAGCGGATGGCCATGCGCGCGACGAGATCGACGGAAACCATCATGATGATGAGGCTGACCAGCCCGCCGAAGGTCGAGACTATGACGGCGAGACCTAGCGCAAGCGAGGCTTTGCCCTGTTTCGCAAGGGCATGTCCGTCAGTGACTGTCGCTGCCGCCGAAGGCGTGCCGGGGATGCCAAGCAGAATGGCGGAAACCGAGCCGCCGGTCATTCCGCCGATATAGGTGCTGAGAAGCAGGGCGATCGCGGTCGTCGGTTCCAGTGCAAAAGTGAATGGTAGGATAATGGCAAGAGCGACGGAAAAGGTCAGGCCAGGTATCGCTCCGAAGATCAATCCAAAAATTGTTCCTGCGGAAACGGCAAGGAAATTCTCCGGCGTCAAGGCGACCTGGACTGCGGTCAGCAGCGCGTCCATACGCAACTCCAATCAGACAAGTGAGATCCAGCTTCCCGGCGGCATGTAGATCCCGAGCATTTTATGAAAAATCAGCCAACAACCGGCGGTTATGCCCACGGTAAGGGCAAGAATGAGAAGCGGATTGCGTAAGCGCAGCAGTCCGGCGAGCGCTCCGATGACGATAACCGGCGTCGCCAGGATAAAACCGGTCCGCTCGATCAGAAAACCGTAGAGAATGATGAGCAGGAAGATTCCGATGGCGATCTTTCCACCGCCTGTAACTTCCGGGTCGTCGGCCTTATCGTCAATTTCGGTTTTGGCGGTTGCATTATTCGATCCAAGAGTGCGAAGCAGGAGGAGCCCCGACATGGCAATCAATACGATACCCAGAACAAGCGGAAAATCTCTCGGACCGATCTCGTCCGCCGAAGCCGGGACCGTCTTGTAGACGGTCACCGACCAGGCAATTGCGAAAACCAGCAGGATGGTAGCAGCGATCAGATCTATACGGCGTGCCTTCATTGCTGGCTTTGTACTCTTGATGCTTACTTCTTCAAGCCCAGATCATCCATGAGCTTGGAGATCTTTTTGTCGTCCGTTTCGATCAGTTCACCGAACTTGTCGCTGGGAAGGAATGCGGGCGTAAAGCCGATTTTGTCAGACGCATCGATAAATTCTTTCGACTCGGCAGCCTTCTTGGCGGCTTCTTCGAGGGCCCCTACGACTTCAGGAGGGGTGCCCTTTGGAGCTGCAAGGCCACGCCACATCGTGATGTTGATGTCAACGCCTTCTTCCTTGGCAGTTGGAACATCCGGAAGAAGCTTGATGCGCTCATCGCTGGTTACAGCCAGAATTTTGAGCGTACCGGCTTCGGCATGGGATGCAAACTGGCCAGGGAACTGAAGGGCAGCATCAATACGGCCGCCAAGCAGTTCAGCAGGAGCACGGCCCTGGTCATATGGGACGTAGACAATTTTATCACCAATGCCAGCAGCATCGAACAGCGCTACGGATGTCAGATGCGTAAAGGAGCCCTTGCCCGAGATACCGACTTTTATTTTCTCGTCGGACTTTTTAACGGCTTCGATCATATCAGTCAGCGTGTTCCAACCGGAATCGGCGCGTACTGCAAGGGCAGGAACCTCGGTCGAAATGCGGGCGATCGGTACGAATGCCTGGTAGTCGAAATCTATATTGCCGCCATAGTGCGATGTGCTGATGGAATTTGAATTCCAGACGATATTGTAGCCGTCGGCGGGCGTAGAGTGAACATGCTTGTAGCCTACAGCGCCACCACCGCCGGCGCGCTTAACGGGAACAACGGGCTGCGGCATGTTTTTCGACATGAGATCGGCGAGAAGCTGCCCGATGGTGTTTGCGGTGCTGCCAAACAGGATCGTCATTTCCACCGGCTTTTCAGGGTATCCGGCATAACTTTTTTCAGCTGATGCCCCCAGCGTCAGCGCCAGAACAGCCACTACGCCTGTCAGCAAATTCATGCTCTTTTTAATCATTCCTCTCTCCTCGTTACATACAAGTCACCAAATTCGTGAAAAACCTAAGTGATTTTTACCACATGGTCTAGTAAAATTTTGTATTCAATCCAATAAAGTTATGTTTTTCAAATGCTTGTAAAAGAGTATTGTCTTGACACTTTAAAGCAAGCGCCTACGTTTTCCTAATTAAATTCATATGATAGCAAGTATACAATCCGCGACATTCAGTAAGTAGGTGCTGCGAATATGGGGCAGCTGGCATTCTGAACTGTATGGGATTTGTAGTTAGATTTTATGAATTCCTCTCTTGCTTGTTCAGCTTGATCTAGCTCACTATATTTTCAGTCGTCAGATCGGCTGCACCCAGACGTTCCGATATGGCGGTGGCGCAGTTTTTAACCTCGCTTATCGTGCGAGCAGTGTATTCATTCTCAGCCCTCATTTTGGGGATGAGGCAACTCACTGCTCCGATAACAGCTCCCGTCATATTCCGGATGGCGGCGCCGACACCAACGACACCCTGCTGAAATTCCTCATCGTCGATCGCATACCCATTTCGTCGGACGTGCCGGAACTCCTCTATCAATTCCGCAAGCGTGCCGATTGTGCGCTCAGTAAAAAGAGGCAAACCTGCATCCGCTATCGTCCGGGCGATTTCCGCGTCAGGAAGCCAGGCCAGGATAGCTTTTCCTGTTCCCGTTGCGTGAGCGCCGACGGATTGTCCATACTCTTCGGAGCCAACACCGACGGGCATTTGGGAGTTTAATTTTGCAAGTGTGACAAGGGTATGACCCTGTAGCGCTGAAAGGAGTACTGTTTCCCGCGTCGCTTCATTGAGCCGTTTAAGTTCCGGCATCGCAATTTCAATGAGATTGAATTGCTTTATGCGCACATTTGAAAGCTCGGTGATCCGGTTGCCGAGATGGTAGCCGCGAGTTCGAGGGTTCTGGCCCACATATCCGCGTTTTACCAGGGTTGCCAGAAGATGATGGCAGGTAGAAATGTTTAACGCGGCTCTTGATGCAAGTTCGCTTAGGGAAAGCTCAGTCCGGGACAATGCCAGAATGTCGACAAGATTCAGAGCCCGCTCCAGTGACTGGATGGTGCGCGGCTGCCTGGCGGGCGGTTCCGCATCGGCGGCCGGCGCATCCGGATGTGCATCTTCAAGCAGATTGTCTGTTGCCGTCATCATTCAGACTTCCACCAAATCGCACGACACACTTCAGAGCCATAATACGCATAGAATGTGGATCACGAAAAAAGTGTGAGGTCAAAGCGTTTTTGCTATTATCGAATGCAATTTGATAATAGCAAATGAATATATCCACTCCCAGTAGATTTTACATAATATATCTATTCGGAAATAAGAATATGAACTTAATATAATAGATATTGTTTTAATCGCATCACTTCCTGCGGGGGACTTTTCGCTGCTCAAGCACCTTGGGACGCTGATTTTGACCTCAAATTGACTGTGTTCGGTCTGTCCGTATACGCAGTATTACGTGCAATCAAAGCATCAAATTTAAAATTCCTTGTTGAAAAATTGAACGTATCTATGCTGATGGTTGATGTGTATTTTCCCGTAGGGGTGAAGCTTAGCTGAAGGAGAAAAAATGAGGCAGGTAATAATCTTTCTGCTTACATTTCAAATAACATGATATTCTAATGATCGTCTTGTATTCTTTATAGTTATCATTAAGGCATGTTGTGCAAGAAATCCCTTAAATATTGTGTGTCATATGCTTTAATTAAATACAAAAAATCTATTTCACCGATTTATATTTTATGTAAAACAAATGCGATCCTTCGGTATAATGTTATAATTATTAAATTAATGGTATTAATGCATAAATTTTTCTGAGGTAGATATAAAAATTTACTGCAATAAAAAATGAAAATATTCAGAGGTAACACATTCGCAACGCTATGAATTTTACGAATGACAGCGATTGAATTGTATGCAATGTAACTTTTACGGTTTCCGTATCAGCTTATTACATTTCAACTCTTGTCCGTTTTATCCAAAGATAATAAAAACGCACTTGGTGCTTATACAGGTGATAGTCTGGAGGGGATGACTTCAGGCGAGCTGATGGGCCGTGACAAAACAAGGACTATAACAGGAGTGCTGAAATTGTCCGTTGAAGGCCGCACAAAAATGCCCAACCCCACAATTCCGAGCCTTCTGCGCTGCCCGAAAGAGAGGGACTAGGCGCTTCTCCATCTTTGTCGTTCACGAATTAACGAAGATTTTGCGACGGAGCCTTCGCCATGCGAATATCGACCGCCTTACCTATTCCATCCCGTTTTATTTGGGCGTTGAGTCTCGCCTTTATGTTGCCGTTAACTGCTCACGCTCAGTCAGGCCCCAGTGCAGAAGCCTCAGCTGAGGCCGAACAGGTCGCGCGCGTCAATCGCTGGACCGTTCACATCGCTGGCGGAACGCTTGCCGGGTCATTCATACGTTTTGCGGCTCAACTTGCTACTGCCTTGAACGATGGCGATAATTTGCGCGTACTTCCTGTGGTCACTAATGGTGCGACCGACAACGTGACCGATCTACTTTATCTTAAAGGCATCGATGTCGCGATTTTACATGCTGACGTCTTAGAGGAATACAAGGTTCGCCGTAACGTGACCAATATCAACAAGCGGATCAATTACATCTCGCAGATGTATGTGAGTGAAGTGCATCTCTATGTTCGTCCGGAGATCAATTCCATCCAAGATCTGGAAGGCAAGACCGTTGGGCTTCACGTCAAGGGCGCGGGGCAGACGACGACGGGCCCGATTGTGTTCGAGCGGAACGGTGTCACACCAAAATTCGTCTTTGTTAATAACAAGATCGGCATTGAGAAAATGAAAACGGGCGAGTTTGCGGCTATTGTCCATAACGGCGGCAAACCGAATCCGCTTATCCGTAACCTCGAGCCAGAAGCTGGTTTCAAACTTCTGCCCATTCCGTACGAAGACAAGTTCGCTGATTACTATGTTCCGTCCTCGTTCACGCACGACGATTATCCCGCTCTGATCAAAGAGGGTGAAAGCGTCGAGACGCTGGGCATTCCTGTCGTGCTCGGTGTTTATAACTGGCAGCCGGGAACGCCGCGCTACCGCAAGGTTGAGCGTTTTATCGAATATTATTTCAAACGTTTCGACCGTCTGAGAAAGCCTCCATTCGATCCGAAATGGAAAGGTGTTAATCTGGGTGCTAAAGTGCCCGGCTGGACACGCTTCCCGCCGGCTCAGAAGATGCTTGATCAGATGAGCGTTGAAGCCCGTGTAGGCAGCAGTGAAACAAAAGTGGATGCGACCGCGGCGCAGGAACTTGCGCGTGCTCTGGGTATCGAAACCGCGGATGAGCAGAAGCTGTTCACTGAATTCATGAAATGGAGACAACAGCAAGACAAGTAATGGGTTCAGCCTGCGACATGCAGGCTGTCTCTCTTTACATTTTAATTTCTGCTGGTGGCGGACTATGTACAGAAGCTGGAAGAGCCAGCACGTTGATTTGAAACAGCCGGGGTGCGGAAGATCCCGCCGCGGCTGGTTAGAAACTCTATCCTTACTGTGTGTTGCGGCCATATTTGTTCTTGGGGGGATCGCATCCGCACTATCTCAAAGTACTAATGAGGCCCAGATCATTGCGCCGACACTTCTGACGATCAAGAGTGCAACAGAAACAGGGCTCCCGATACGCGTCATAACCTCCCATCAGGATGCCTTCGTTCTGATAGAAGGATTGCCGAAAGCCGTCGCGCTCTCAACAGGCCGATTGTTCGATTCAGGAATCTGGGCGGTCAAGGTGTCAGAGCTGGGCGAGTTGAAGATCGTGGCGATGGTAAATTCCACTGAAGAGCACGATCTGGTTTTGTCTCTCAAGACACTTGACGGGGATGTTCTTGCAGAATTCAAAACGGCTTTGCGTATTACTCCCGTGACAGGGGGGGAAACTGCTGACGTAGCAATTGGAGAGGTGCGGACTGCGGCCGTGGCTCCGCCTGTACAGCCGGATGAAGGCAGCGCGCAGCCGCCGATATCGGCAACGCCGTCAGAAACAGCAAAAGCTGACCGCCAAACTGTGGTCCCTGCAGCGCCGGTCCTTTCCGAAGAGGATATGCAGAGTATTCTTCTCTTGATGCGGAAGGGAAGCGAAAATATACAGCAGGGCAAGATCAATGTCGCGCGCCTATTCTATACCCGTGCCGCTGACAAGGGATGGGCCGACGCGGCGTTCTCGCTTGCCCGGACCTATGACGAGATCGAGCTGCAAAAGATCGGCGCGATCGGTGTGCAGCCGGACCCGGAGCTGGCTGCAAAATGGTACAAGCGCGCTGTTGAACTCGGCTCCACGACGGCGGTTGCCTATCTGGAAAGATTTCAGTAGGGCATTGTCTGTAGCCGGAATATGAGTGAGAGCCTTCTACCGCTCGATATGCGGGACCGAGGCGGCGGTCGCATGTTTGCGGTTTGTGCATAAAAGTCTTGCGTCAGATTTTCTTGCTCCAGCTCATTGAGATCGCGTTCCGTGTCTTGGTGACCGAAACCTTGCCGTCGAAAATCTTTTCGAACTCGCTGACATAGGACGTTGCCTGGTAACCGCTACTTACCTCGCGGCCGAGTTTGTCTTCGAGATATCCTTTCAGCTCGGAGTTGCTGAGATTGACCTTCTCCTTTTCCCAGGATTTATGGACCTTGATCACTGCAAAATGCTGCCTGTGCTTGGCGACCGAAGCGCCGGACTGGGAGACAACCTCATACTCCGCCAACAAGGCCTGCGCCTCGGCGTGAGAGAGCTGTGCGCCGTTTGACGATGACATGACCGAGCCAATCGTGTGATTGAGCAGGTTCTCAAGCTGCGTTCGCGTGAATTCCGGGTTGAGATTCGGGAGATCCGGGATCGGCTCTATAAAAATACGTGCCCCGTAGGGGGCATCAATATAAAAGCTGTTTGAGGACAGCTCTGCATTGAGTTCTTCTTTGGTCAGATGGTCGTAACCGGCAAAGTAGCTCTTCTCATATTTGAGCTTGTAGCCGCTTCGTTGGCTATTGTGCTGCACGATCAATTTCTGGACTGGTGAAACCATGTTTACAAAATGACGCGCAAGTTCTTCATCGCTGAGCTCTTCACTGAGCGAATTGACGAAGTAGCGTTTCCGCAGATTTGCATAGACATCCCCCATCGTTTCGCCGAACTGCAGCAAAGTCGTCAAAATCTGTTCTCTTTGGACCTTGGGTACATCGTAAAATACGCCAGAAACAAAGCCTTGAAGGCCACGAGAGAAAACTGGAAAAGTCACTTTCTGGCCCAGCGCATCATCCGCCACCCCTATTGAACGGCGCACGCCATTGATAGCCCTTTCGCGTAAAGAGTCCAGCAATTGAAGTATATCTTCAGGTTTAAGTCCTAACCAAGGGCCAAGACAGGTGAGAT
>CAYOUP010000114.1:0-9389 GCA_964407125.1 uncultured Hyphomicrobiaceae bacterium
CTGATCGCTTCCTCGGCGTGATGTGCCATCAGAAATCCGATCGGGCGTTCCGCTTCTTCCGCAAGATGGGCGAGGAGACTGGCTGTGCGGGCGAGGATCGGGATGCCCTTCAGCACCGGTGCCGGAAAATCGAGATCGAGCAGGACCGCCGCGATCATCATCGACACGTTCATCGGCAGCGGTTTCGGCCAGAGCTCGTCGACAGAGGCCTCGATCGCCCGGGCGAGTTCGGTGTGGATACCGGCAGCACCACGCGCGTCGGCAAGCGCAAGAATGCGTTGCGCCCTGGGATCTTTAGGCTTGTGAATCGGGTGGCCGAAGCCGGGGATGCGTTTCCCGCCCTCGCGCGCCTCGCGCACCATCAATGCAGCAACCTCGCTCGCTTCGAGCCCCTCGCGCTCGCGCCTCTCCCTCGCCTCGACGAGATAGTCTCCGCAAAGCTGGCTTGTGCCGAGAATGACCGATCCGCACCCCAGCAAGCCCGCAGCAACAGCGCCCTGAAGGAAATCAGGGTCGGCAGCATGGGTCATGCGCGCAACCTGGTTCGTCGGCACGAGGCCGTGTTCCGCGATCGCCACCAGCAGCAGATCGAGGAAAAAACGCTGATTTTCGGTCGGCTCGCGGCCGGTTACGAGCAAATAGAAATATTCGGTGAAACTGACCCGGCCCATAAGGTCCGAAGTCAGATCCCGGCCCCTTACCGTGATACTGTCCGCATCTGCAGTCGAGATGGAGGTAATGGCCGCTCCAGCCTTCCCGATCATCATGTGTCGGCGTTCCTTATTTTTTGTTTCCTGAAATTGTAGGACAATATTGTCGTTGTCAAATGTTTCCATTACGAGTAGGGAAAGCTGAAGAGGGAAGAGCCCGTGATCGTCAATGCCAATCCATTGCAGCCAGTGCCGGCCGGTGGCCGAAGCGAAGATTGTTTGGCCTCGCATATTCGCGATGCCATCAATGCCGGGCGATTTGTACCGGGACAGCGGCTGGTCGAGGCGGAACTGACAGCGGAATATGATGTCAGCCGGGGACCGCTGCGCGAAGCTCTGCGGCAGTTGAGCGCTGAAGGCCTCGTGGAGATCATTCCGCATCGCGGCGCGCAGGTCCGGCGCCTGACGCGGACTGAAATCCTTGAGCTGTTTCAGATCCGCGCCCAATTGGAGGCGATGGCGGGACGGCTGGCAGCGTCACGCATGATCTTGTCCGATATCCGTGACCAGTTCGCAAAAGCGACCACCATGGTCTTTGACGACAAGCCACGCCTGTCGACAGCCGAATATATTTGCGAAAACAACAGCTTTCACGGCGCGATATTACGGGCGGCAGGCAATTCCCAGCTTGTGAGGCTGTATGAGAACATGCAATTGGGGCTGATCATGTCTCAGATCAGCGCGGCCCTGCCGACCGAAATCATCGCCACCTCTCTCAAGGAGCACCGCCAGATTGCCGAGGCCATATTGGCGGCGGACGAAAGGCGCGCGGCAAAGGCGCTTCTCGGACATTTGACACGCGCAATGGACTATATGCGCTTGATGCCGGACAAGTTTTTCCGGAAGGCGGACGCCGCCGACTCTTCATCCACTGCGGGCTAGTGCACCGTTTTCCGCTTTCGCAAGGAACCGCTCGCGCCAACATTAACGTTTGAAAAATGCCTCGAAGGCCGCGCGGGCTTCCGGTGAGTTCAAACGCTCCTGAAACAATACAACTTCCGTGTCGATCCTCTCGCGGATGGCCTTCTTGTCCCGCAACAGCCGCTTGGTGATGCGCATGGCTTCCAGCGGAATCCTGGCGCAAGCGCGCGCGGCGTCACGGGAACGCACATCAACCTGTTCGGCATCGACAAGCATCGTCGCAAACCCGAAAGCGACGGCATCGCTCGCGCTGAGCGGCTCGCCAAGCGCCAGCATCATGAAGGCCCGCTTGTCGCCGATGAGCTTTGGCAGCAAGAGTGACGAGCATCCTTCCGGCGTCAGCCCGAGGCTTGTAAACGGCATGGTCAGCTTCGCATTTTCGGCAATCACGACAACATCGCAATGCAGGAGGATCGTTGCGCCTATCCCGACGCCATCGCCCGAAACCGCCGCCACGACAGGTTTTTCCGTTTCAGCGAAGAGATGCAGGAAGCGCACCAGATCTGCCAGCGACGCCGTCGATCCGCTTGACGCCGCCTGAGCGAAATCGGCAAGATCGTTGCCGGAAGTGAACATGTCACCCTCCGCGGTGAGCAGGATCGCACGCACTGCATCGTCGCTCTCTGCCGCTTCCATCGCATCGGCCATCGCACCGTACATCGCGATGGTCAGGGCATTTTTCTTGGCTGGCCGCGTCAGGCGGAATTCAAGAATGCCTTCATTCTGCGAAATGGTCACATCCTGCGTCATACGCGTCGTCTCCCGAAGCTGTTCTCTGTGATGACAGTACAGGAGCAGCGTCGACCTCGCCACAAGCGGCAAGAGCACGGATAGGGAAAAAGGAAGGCGGGGCGTTACTTCGGGGCGCGCTTGGCCAGGATACGCTGCAAGGTGCGGCGGTGCATGTTCAGCCGCCGTGCCGTTTCTGAAACATTCCGGTCGCAAAGCTCATAGACGCGTTGAATGTGTTCCCAGCGGACCCGGTCCGCCGACATCGGATTTTCAGGGGGATCGGCCTTCTGGCCTGGCGAAGCAAGGAGAGCTGCACAGATAATATCGGCGTCGGCAGGTTTGGCGAGATAATCGAGGGCGCCGAGTTTCACGGCCGTCACAGCGGTCGCAATATTGCCATAGCCGGTCAGAACGATGACGCGCGCTTCCGGCTTGATCGACTTCAGCACGGCAACAGCGTCAAGGCCGTTTCCATCTTCGAGCCGCATGTCGACGACGGCGAATGTTGGCGGTGCGCTGCGGATCGAGGCCAGACCATCCTGCACGGTTTCCGCGACGGTGACATCGAAGCCTCTCGCCTGCATCGCCCGGCTTAGCCGGCTTGCGAAAGGTCTGTCATCGTCAACGATAAGAAGTGTGTTGTTCGGGGGCAGGACAACCTCTGTCATCGCGTCAGACACATTACCTCTCCTTATGATTGTTCTGCATATAAGCACTCCTGATCATGAGATAAAGCTTTTAAATTAGAATTATTATAATGATTCCGAATAGGAAACACCCTCTTCAAGTCTGTCTCGGCGGAGACTGACCTCTATGATAGCTCCCGTCGCCGGAGGCGTTTTGTTTTTGAGCGTTAGATTACCGCTCACGCGCTCCAGTAAGGTTTTCGCAATAAAGAATCCAAGGCCCATGCCTTCGGGCTCGCCAGTGAATTCTTTATCGACAAGGCGGGGTCTTGACGTTACGTAGGGTTCTCCAAGATGTCGGATAATCTGAGGCGCGATACCGGGACCATCGTCAGTTATGACAACATTGATACTATCGGCATTCCAGCGCCCGGTAATAACGATCTTCGTTTTCGCGTAGTCAACCGCGTTTTCGACAAGATTGGTAAGCGCATACATTAGTCCGGCATTGCGTGAAATCACGGGTTCCGGATCGCCTTTGCCGTTTTTGGACCGTGCAGGGAGCAGAACGACTTCGATCGTCTTGTCAAAGATGCGGTAAGGTTCGATGACTTCCTCAATCAGATGCCCAAGCGACATCCGCGAATACATCGCATCCTGTTCTTCAGTGTTCGAGGTCAGCGATCCCAATATTTCCCGGCACCGGGCCGCCTGGCTGCGCAGCAGCTGAACATCTTCATAAAGTGGGCTGTCCTTGGGCACTTCCCGTTCAAGCTCGGTCGCAACCAGCGCGATCGTGGAAAGCGGCGTGCCGAGTTCATGGGCGGCGGCGGCGGCAAGACCGTCAAGCGCGGAAAGCTTCTGCTCGCGTGCAAGGACCAGCTCGGTTGCCGCAAGCGCGTCGGACATGGTCCGGTTTTCCTGTGCGGTCCGTGACGCATATGCGCCCATGAAGATGATACAGCACACCAGCGCGGTCCATATCCCGGTCTTGTAGAGGAGCGGAAGCTCATCCAGTTCCGCCGACAGCCAGGGTAAGGGCAGATGAAAGGCGAGCAGTGCGGATGCGCATAGAACTGCCAGCGCGCCGATGGCGATCGTGATCCGGAGCGGCTGCGTCGAGGCGGACACCGCGACCGGCACGACCAGCAGCAGCGAAAACGGATTTTGCAGACCGCCAGTCAGGAATAACAAGACCGAGAGCTGCAGCAGGTCGAAAGCAAGCATGAGCATTGCGGGCAAGCTCAAAAGGCGCTTGTTCGGCGGGAAGAGGAGCTGCAAGGCCAGATTGAAGAGCGCCGCGATACCGATGGCGATGGCGCATGCCGGGAACGGCAAGCTGAAGCCAAGGACAAAATAGACGAACAAAACAGCAGCGATCTGCCCGAACACGGCCACCCAGCGCAGCCGTATCAGCGTTTGCAACCGCAACCGGCTATCGGTTACGTCTACTCGCTCAGGTATGGATGAAGGTGTCCGGATCAGTTTCAAGAAAGTCGCAGCCCGTGCTTTAATGTCAGCAACGAATGCCTATTTTATCGGCACTACCTTAATTATTTCCGGTCGCACTTGCCAGACATAATCCCGCATCAGATAAGCTGCCTTAGCAAAGAATAAAACACGATCAAACGCTGGAGGATCAGGAAGCATGGCGACGATAGCCGTCAAGGACCTCGTCAAGCATTACGACAAGGTCGTCGCCGTGGATGGCCTGACCTTCAGCGTGGAGAAGGGCTCTGTCACCGCGCTCCTTGGCGGGAATGGCGCAGGAAAAACGACGACGATCGCCATGCTGCTCGGGCTGGTGCTGCCGACCTCGGGCGAAGTCCGGATTTTCGGCGTCGACATGATCCGTGACCGCTATGAAGTCCTGCACCGGATGAACTTTCAAAGCCCTTATATCAATATTCCGATGCGGCTGACTGTGCGGCAGAACCTCGAAACCTTCGCAGATCTTTATGGCGTCATGGATTCCGGGAGACGGATCGCAGAGCTTGCGGATGTGCTGCGTCTTTCCGAGTTTCTCGAGCGTCCCGCCGGTCAGCTCTCGGCAGGGCAGAAAACGCGCGTATCGCTTGCGAAGGCGCTCATTAACGCGCCGGAGCTTCTCCTCCTCGACGAGCCGACGGCTTCACTCGATCCGGATACGGCCGACTGGGTGCGTACCAAACTTGAAGATTACCGGCGCGATCATGGCGCGACCATCCTTCTGGCGTCTCATAATATGGCCGAGGTCGAAAGACTGGCGGATCGCGTGCTGATGATGAATCGCGGCAAGATCGTTGAGGACGGTACGCCGACGGAGCTGATGGATCGTTATGCGCGCAATAATCTTGAGGATGTGTTCCTCGATATAGTGCGCGGCCGGAGACAGGGGGCGGCTCCGGAAGAGGTTGCTTGAAGCGAACGCTCAAGGGAAAAGAAGGGCGGCGATATGTTTTCAGACATCGCGATCAACGAAAGGGGCACGCGCGCATCCCTCAGGCGCATCGGCGCGATGGTGCGCCGTTATGCGATTCTGATACTCGGCTCGGTCCCGAGAATGCTTGAACTTGCCTATTGGCCGCTTGTGCAGATGCTGATGTGGGGCTTTCTGCAAACGCATCTTGCCGGGGCGACGTCGCTGTTCGCCAACGCGGCAGGCCTGCTGATTGGATCGGTTCTGCTGTGGGACATGCTGGTGCGCGGCCAGTTCGGCTTCTCGCTGTCATTCCTCGAAGAGCTCTGGTCGCGCAATCTCGGCAATATCCTGATGAGCCCATTACGGCCCAATGAATATGTCGTATCGCTCATGCTGATCAGCATGATCCGGCTGATGATCGGCGTTCTGCCCGCAATCTTTCTGGCTTACCTGTTCTTCGGCTTCAATCTGCTGAGTCTTGGTCTTCCGATCGCTGCATTCTTCGCCAATCTGGTGTTCTTCGGCTGGGCGATCGGGCTCACGGCAAACGGTCTCGTTGTCCGCTTTGGGCTTGGAGCGGAGTCCATCGTCTGGGTCGCCGTTTTCTCCATCCTTCCGCTTTCTTGCGTCTATTACCCGCTGGCGACACTTCCGGAGTGGCTGCAACCGATCTCCGCCGCGCTGCCATCGACGCAGGTCTTCGAGGGTCTGCGCAGGCTGGTCATAGATGAGACATTTGAGCCCAGTTTAATGATCAGGGCGCTCGCACTAAATATTGTTTACTTCAGTGCCGCGTTTCTGATTTTCCGCCACTTCCTCAAGGTGGCACGCATCAAGGGGACGCTGATGCAGCTTGGCGAGTAACAGACGCAAGCCTGAACCGAAGGAGGGTTTTCCCGTGGTCGCACGCATAGCTTTCATTGTCGTGATTGCCTTTTCTATCGGCATGGGTATCGCATTGTTTATGCGGCACGATGCGCAGCAGGGTGGTGTGGTACAAAGCGGCAAGGCGCTGATTGGCGGCGAATTCAGCCTGACGAATCAAAAGGGCGAGCCGGTTACGGACAAGGACTTTCACGGCAAGTACATGCTGGTGTCATTCGGCTATACGTTCTGCCCGGACGTCTGTCCGGCTGAACTCCAGCTCATGACCGATGCAATGGAAAAGCTCGGCGACAAGCAGAGTGAAGTTGTGCCTGTGTTCGTTACGATTGATCCCGCACGCGATACGGTCGAGAAGATGCGGGATTACGTCTCCAATTTCCATCCGCGCATGGTCGGATTGACGGGGACGGAAGAACAGATCAAGAAGGCAGCAGAAGCCTATCATGTATTTTACGCAAAAGCTGAGACCGAAAAGGCCGACGACCAATATTATCTGATGGATCACTCCGCCTTTATTTATCTCATGGATCGCAATGGTCAATATCTCCGGCATTTCCCATATGGTACAAATGCCGATGACCTGGCCGCCGCTATTTCCAAGGAAATCTCCGCTTCAAGCTGACTTCGAGCGGCTCAAAACCTGATCGCGCATCATTCTCAACAAGTTTAAACCAGGGATTGTTGTTGAAAAGTTTTCGCGCGCATACTCCGCATCTGCTCTTCGTGAATACAAAAATAACCGGAATTTCATCTGTTTACGCTAATTTGTAGACACTCTGGCTAGTCAGATTGACTTATGGCCTAATAAGTGTCGTTACGAACTGGTGCATATCACCTATAGTCAGGAGCGACTTTTGTGTTACTATCAAGGTTTCCGGTTTAGGTGCGTTGAATATGCAACAGCGTTTCCTGCGTATACATGGTAGGTTCGTTGTTCGTGATTTATTTGGGATTCAATAGCGCTTTATTGGGATTGGGCGCATGTTACTTACGCAACTGCAAAGCTCGGAGAATGCGCTAAAAGTCAAGCTCGTCGGAGTTGATTGTCCGCTACAGCTCAGACGATCGAAACGCGCGCGGCGCTTCTCGCTCAAGGTGAGCCACACAGAACGCGCCGCCATCCTCACAATCCCCGAAGATTTCGAAGTCGAAGACGCCGGTAATTTTCTCTCCCGCCATATAGATTGGCTTACAAGACAACTCGATCGCCTCCCGACACCGATACCTTTTGAAGATGGCGCTGTTGTGCCGCTAAGGGGGCAGCCTCACAGAATTAGCTTTATGGGCGCGGTGCGGTATCAAGGCGTGGTTTGGGTCGACGAGTCCGACCGCCAGATCCCCTCATCGGAATGGCAATCGGGCGCCGTCTGCCGGGAAAACAATACGCTTCAAATCAATGGACACAGTTACGATACGCGGGACCTCCCGCGTATTTGCGTTTCCGGCGGAGCGCAGCATGGCCCCCGCCGTTTGATGGACTGGCTGCGAGGCCAGGCGAAGGCCGATCTCACCGATCGCACGCTGCATCATGCCGTCAATCTCGGTTGCCGCGCCAAGCGCGTAACCGTGCGGGATCAAAGCACGCGCTGGGGATCCTGCTCCACGACCGGAACCATCAGCTTCTCATGGCGGCTGATTTTTGCGCCAAGCGAAGTTCTTGACTATGTCGCGGCGCATGAGGTCGCGCATCTGAAGGAAATGAATCACGGGCCGCGTTTCTGGCGCCTGGTGCGCGAGACAATGCCGGACATGCAGAAAGCGCGAGCCTGGCTCAAGCAAAATGGCGCCGAGCTTCACCGTTTCGGCGCAACCTGCTGATCACGCACTTCCTATCGCCCCGCATCCCGACAAATCAAAATATCGAAACGAAGCTCAACCCCATTTCTCGAATGCCGAGTCATCGGCATGCCGCGAGCCTCCGCCAATCCCGAATAGCGGACCGACGACCGTTCCGATAATCGCGAATAGCAGCCGTGTGAACAGGACGAAGCCAAGCAGTACGAGCTTGTCGCCGCTCAGGATGATATCTGTCCAGACGAGATAGGAATCCGACAGTCCTGTCTGAGCGAGATAAGGTGGCAATTGCTGGGCCCAATCGATGAGTTGGCGCATGATGCCGGGAAACTCGATTGCGGTCGCGGCAAACAGTATGGCGCCAACCACAAGCGTGAACGTAAACATAAATGACGACCATATGACCCGCATTGCGATACCCTCCGGTTGTTGTCGGCATGAGGCCTGACGCTGCGTTATTATTGAGGCACATTCAAGTGGTCCGTTCTCTCGCCATTATGCGGGAGCGATATGAATAAAACCGCTATATTTGATGGCGATGCGGGCGGGACCGTCATGATATATAGATCAAACTTGCGGCGTTAGGAAGGCTTAGCCCCAATTCATGAGTATATTGGCGATCTATCTGCTTATTCTTGCCGGAACCGGCGTGATCGCAGGGTGGCTGGCCGGCCTCGTTACACGCGGTTCCGGATTCGGGCTCGCCGGAAATATCCTCGCGGCAACCGCGGGCGCTTTCGTCATGTATTACATCGGAAGCGATCTCGTTTATCCCCTTGGCGCGTTCGGTGTTGTCCTGATCGGTTTTTGGGGCGCATTTCTGACACTTTGGCTGATTGGGCGTATGCGCCGTTAACGTTCGGAAAAAGTGTTGTTCCATATACGCGAATAGCTGAATATAATCGGCTATGTTGCACTGCACATTGATGCGCCGGTTTGACAGGAATTTTGGATGACAGATTGCTCCGGTAAAGCTGATAAGCCTTGGCTCTTCCGTACCTATGCCGGTCATTCGACCGCAAAGGCCTCCAACGCACTTTACCGCCGAAATCTGAGCAAGGGCCAGACCGGACTCTCGATCGCTTTCGATCTTCCGACGCAGACCGGCTATGACCCGGACCATCCGCTGGCGCGCGGCGAGGTGGGAAAGGTCGGTGTGCCGGTCAGCCATCTTGGCGACATGCGCGCGCTGTTCGATGGCATTCCGCTTGGCGAAATGAACACGTCGATGACGATCAATGCCACGGCGCCCTGGCTGCTGGCGCTCTACATTGCCATCGCGGATGAACACGGCGTGCCGCGCGCCGCACTAACCGGCAC
>CAYOUP010000115.1:0-9373 GCA_964407125.1 uncultured Hyphomicrobiaceae bacterium
TTCCGGCTGCGATGCTTCAGCACCAGCCAGATGAAGAACGGGACGCCGATCAGCGAGGTCAGCACGCCTATGCGGATTTCGCCGGTAGACGGGATCAACCGCGTCGCAATATCCGCCGCCAGAAGCAACGCGGCGCCTGCCAGCATGGCAGGCAAATGCACGCGCGCGGGGTCGTGGCCGACGAAGGGCCGGACGAGATGCGGCGTAATGAGGCCGATGAACCCGATCACGCCGGAGACCGCAACGGATGCGCCGACACCAAGCGCGACCCCTGTAATCGTGACAAGGCGCAGACGCTGAATATTGACACCGCTCGTCCGTGCCACGTCGTCGCCGAGCGTCAGGATGCGCAACGGTCCGCGAATGGCCAGCAGCAGAATCCAGGACGCTGCAATAAAGGGGGCGGCAAGCATCACATGATGAAAGCCGCGGTCCTCCAGTGAGCCGAGTAGCCAGAATGCGATTTCAAGCGCGGCGTAAGGATTTGGCGCGAGGTTGAGAGCGAGGGAGACGGCGGCGCTGGCCAAGCTCGAAAGCGCCAGACCAGCGAGCAGAAGCGTGAGCATGTTGGCCGACGGACCAGCCAGAAGCAACAATGCGCCCACTGACATAAGCGCCGCAAGGATCGCGGCCACGGGCAGCGCGAAGGAAAGCACGTCGGCAACGCCAACCGCGATCGCCAGCACCGCCCCGAAAGCCGCTGCGCTCGGTGCTCCAAAAACCGATGGGGCGGCAAGCGGATTGCGCACATAGCCCTGAAGCGCCGCACCGCTCAGCGCCAGGGTCGCGCCGATCATGGCGGCAAGCAATGCGCGCGGCAGGCGAAGCTCCTGCACGATCAGAATATCGACGCTGTCGCCATAGCCGAACAGCGCGCGCAGGGCTGTCACCGGGTCCAGCGCCACGGGACCGATCAGCAAGGAGCCGACGAATAGCACGGCCACGGCAACGCTCAGTATGACTGCGATGGGAGACATTGCGGCCCAAACATTCACAACTTGCGTTGCATCTTTCCTGCCCGTGGTCAGCATCGGCTTGACTTTTCCATGCATCATCGAGCGGTCATAGCCGCCTCGTACAGCCATACGCAAGTTCGCACTCCACTTGCCGCGAGCGCGCAAGCGAATTTGCGTCGGATAAGCTGTACTAGATCCAATAGCTTAGGACTCGCAAGCCCGCTCCAACAGGCCATCCTGTCTCATTACGGAGCATTCGAAATATTTGGCTAACCGTTTTCTAATCAACTCGCCCTAGGGTTGTGAATTCAGACCTGCTCCATTTTGCAACGATTGGGCAGGCGGGCACATCTCGCATCCTGGTCGAGTGAGTTAGAAGCTGTGGCATTGAACATGTACCGCGTTGAAATTGCTGCAAAAACCTGCCGTGCATCGCTTTTGGCGGCACGCATCCTTATCCTTACTCCCGTCTTTCTGACATTGAGCGGCTGCGATCTGAAAATGCCAAGCTTCGGCAGCGGTCAGGATGAGAGCAGCCACCTCAGTCCGCGTGTGGTCGCACCGGGCCAGCCGGTGCCCAAGGGTGGCGGACGCTATAAAGTCGGCGCGCCATATCGCATCAAAGGGCAGCTCTTCGTCCCGCGGGAAGTCAAATATTATGAAGAAACCGGCGTCGCGTCCTGGTATGGCGAGATGTTTCACGGACGGCGCACCGCCAATGGCGAAGTCTACGACATGGAAGCGTTGAGTGCGGCGCATCCGACCCTGCCGCTGCCCTCCTATGTCCGGGTGACGAATTTGCGCAATGGCCGCTCGCTCGTTTTGCGCGTCAATGATCGCGGCCCCTATTCCAGCCGCCGCCTGATCGACCTGTCCTGGGCAGCCGCATCCCTGCTCAAGATGGAACGGGCCGGCACAGCGCCTGTTCGCGTCGAATATCTCGGCAGCGCGCCGCTCAATGGCAATGACCACTATGAGCGTGATTATCTGGCGCGGCAACCCTGGGCGGGGCCACAGATCGCCTATGCAGACTCTCCCGGCAAGGCGGCGCGGCAATTCCGCTCTTTGCGTGCGCAAGCCTCAACCATTAATCGTGAGCAGAAAGAGCCGGTCAGTGTTGCATCCGTAACGCCCAGCCGCTCCGGCAACGCCCGTGTCGCAGCGTTGGCAATTCCGCCGCTGCCAGTCCCACGTCCGACCGCCGCCAGTCTTACCGATCATCAGCCGTCACGGCTCGCCGCGCCTTCAGCACCTGGCATCAGCGTTGCCAGCACCATCCCGGCGCAGAAGCCGAAGATGACCTACTACATTCAGGCCGGGCGTTTTGCCCGAAAGCCGCTTGCCTATGAACTGGCCGCAATACTTAGTGAAAAGGTCGCGCCTGCGTCGGTCGAGACTGCCAGAAGCGGAAGCAGCCTGGTTCATCTGATTCGCGTCGGCCCTTTCCGGGGAGACAACGAGGCACAGGTCACGGTTGCAAGACTCAGGGCCGCAGGCTTGAGGGATGCATATGTTGAACGCTTTTCCGGGAGTTAGAGCGATTCGGGCCGGATTTCCGCAATACGGGCCTTTGCAGGCATTGATTTTTTTGTCTCAGCTGCCAATAGTGCCAGTCGAAGATATTCGTTAACCCCTATGAACGCCAGAGGCCAATGACCGCTTTTTCGCGAATAGTCTGCTTTTGCTTCGCCGCGCTGACGATAAGCTGGGGAGGGGTTTCAGCTGCCAGCGCACAAATCGAGACGGAAGCGAAATACGCATATCTGCTCGATGTGGAAACAAAAACCGTCCTGTTCGAAAAAAACAGCGATGAACTCATGGCGCCCGCCAGCATGAGCAAGCTGATGACGCTGGCTGTCCTCTTTGAGCGTCTGA
The DNA here is from genome assembly GCA_964407125.1 of uncultured Hyphomicrobiaceae bacterium. Lineage (GTDB taxonomy): Bacteria > Pseudomonadota > Alphaproteobacteria > Rhizobiales > Rhodomicrobiaceae > JAHQVI01. The sequence goes on from CAYOUP010000115.1 coordinate 2,832, forward strand.
AATCCGGCAAACTCACACTCGATACCGAATTCACCGTTAGCGAAAATGCCTGGCGCACGGGCGGCGCGCCTTCGGGCACGGCGGCCATGTTCGCGCCTATCCACACCAATATCACCATCTCCGACCTGATACAGGGTATAACCGTTCAATCCGGTAACGATGCCTGCATTATTATCGCTGAAGGGATCGCCGGAACCGAAGAAGCCTTCACGCATATGATGACGCAATATGCGCGCAAGATCGGGCTTGAGAAATCGACCTTCGGCAATTCCAGCGGCTTGCCCAATCCCGACCAACTCATGACGGCTGCCGAACTGGCGAAGCTGGCACTCCATCTGATCGAGGAATATCCGGAATATTACCACTATTTCGGACAGGAAGAATTCCCTTACCGCAAGCACAAATTTTATAATCGTAATCCGCTCGTCAGATCCGATTTTCCATCGGACGGCCTGAAAACCGGTTACACAAAGGAGTCCGGCTACGGCATCGTTGCTTCGGCTGTGGAAAACGGCCGGCGCCTCATCCTCGTTATGAATGGGCTGGAAAGCAGCAAAGCCCGGCGCAGCGAGGCGATCAAGCTTCTAAACTGGGGTTTTCGCGCATTTGGAAAATTTACGGTTTTCGGCGCTGATGAAATTGTCGGCGAAGCTCTGACATGGGGCGGCGAAAAGCGATATGTGCAATTGCGTGGCGACGGCGATGTACGCGTTCTACTGCCGAAGGACGTCAGCAAACAACGCCTGCGCGGGGAAATCGTTTATCGCGGTCCGGTCATAACCCCAATCCATGAGGGCGATCCGATCGGCCATCTGCGCGTCACCGGACCGGACGGGATCGAAGCGAGCGCGCCACTCTACGCAGCCGAATCAATTGGCCGCGCGGGGATCATTCGGCAAGGCTTCGACTCGGCGCTGACACTTGCCTTCGGCTGGCTTATCCAGGACGGTGATAGCGGCGAAAACTGACAATTCGATTGAGTGCGCCCGAGTTTCTGTGTCAAAAGCCGCTATAGCAGGGATTTGACAGGAGATCTTGCGTGCCTAAAGGCAGGTTCATCACACTGGAAGGCGGCGAAGGTGCTGGCAAGAGCACCCAGGCCAAACTGCTGCGTGACAAGCTTGAGCGCGAGGGTGTGCGTACGCTCCTGACCCGCGAACCCGGTGGCACTCCGCGCGCCGAGGCGATCCGCGAAATCCTCCTGTCCGGCAAGGCCAAACCGCTCGGCCCCATGGGTGAGGCGCTTTTGTTCTATGTCGCTCGCGATTCCCATCTGGAATTATCGATCCGTCCGGCACTGAAACGCGGCGTCTGGGTGATCTGCGACCGATTTCATGATTCCACCCGCGCCTATCAGGGCGCCGCGGGCGGCGTCTCGGTGTCCGCGCTCGACGCTCTCGAACGCATCGTCGTCAGCGACACCCAGCCGGACCTCACTCTCATCCTCGATCTGCCACCGGAAGAAGGGCTGAAGCGTGCAATGGCCCGGGCAGAAACGGCCGGTGAGGGTGCAGACCGTTTCGAGGAAATGTCATTGCGCTTCCACCGCAACCTCAGGCAGGAATTTCTCGACATCGCGAAAGCTGCGCCGGATCGCTGCGTGGTCATCGACGCGCGAGGCACGCCGGACGAAGTCGCAAACGCCATCTGGCATGCCGTCGTACAGAGGCTTGGAAGCTGAAAATGGCTCGTGCGCGTCTTGTAACATCAGAGGATGAAAGTCCGCCAGAATCCGACATTCTTATCGGCTGGCCTCATCCCCGCTTGACCGAACGCGTTTACGGCCACGGCAGTCCGGAAACCGAAATCATCGAGGCGATGACGTCGCACCGCTTTCACCATGCATGGCTGATGACCGGCGAGGAAGGGATCGGCAAGGCGGCATTCGCCTATCGCACCGCCCGCTTTTTACTGGCGCAGAATGCCGAGCTTCCCGATACGATTTCATCGCTCGATATTCCGCCGGACAGCAAGACACACCGACAGGTCGGCAACCTCTCCCATCCCGGCCTGTTCGTGATCCGGCGTGCCTGGGATACGAGCAGCAAAAGATTGCGGCAGTCCATCGCCGTGGACGACATCCGCGCGCTTCGCCATTTCCTGCAGCGAACTTCGGTCACGCCTTGGCGCGTGATCATCGTGGACAGCGCCGATGATCTCAATCTCAGCTCGGCCAATGCGCTACTGAAATCGCTGGAAGAGCCACCCGTCCGCACGATCTTTCTGTTGATCTCGTCCGCTCCGGGGCGTCTCCTGCCGACGATCCGTTCGCGTTGCCGCACTGTGCGTTTCGAGACGCTCGGTGATGACGACATGCACACAATCATTTCCGCAGCCTGCTCGATGTCGGAACGCGACGACCCCTCGCCCGCGCAGACCAAGCTGTTAACCCCCCTTGCCAAGGGCAGCCCGCGCCGCGCGATGCAGCTTCTCGACGCGGGCGGCCTTGCCCTGTTCGAGACGCTGCTTACATTATTTGAAAGCCTGCCCCGGCTCGACCGTCAGGCGTTGCACAAGCTGATTGCGGCGACCTCAGGCAGGCAGGTGGAAGCACACGACATCGCCCATGACATGCTCGACGAAATTCTCGCCGAAACGGTTCGGGCGCGCGCATCCGGTCAAACCGTTTCGCAACGATTTTCGCAGTTGAAACGGTTTCCGGCTTCGATCGGCCCGCAGAACCTTGCGGATTGGGCCGAGCTGTGGGAAACACTTCGCGAGGCTCGCAGCGAGGCGGAGCGACTTAACCTCGACAAGAGCGCGTTAACCCTCACAGCCTTCGAAAAAATCGCGCGTCTCAGCCAGAAAACCGCGGCAGGCACATAATGCATCGGTCCAAACGGAGGCAACTGCCGGAGTTTGGTAAAATTGATGCATCAACAAAGAAGCCAAGGTGCTGGCGCATGAACGATGTGAATGCATAAATGCGCCCGCCAGCGCATCAACCGGAATGAAAGCGGATTTGACCGCCATGAGCAAAAAGCCATCCTACTATATTACGACCGCGATTTCCTATCCGAACGGCGTGCCGCATATCGGCCATGCCTATGAGGCGATTGCAACGGACGCAATTGCTCGTTTCAAGCGGCTCGACGGTTACGATGTCTATTTCCTCACCGGCGTTGACGAACACGGCCTGAAGATGAAGCAGACCGCGCTGAAAGCCGGGATCACGCCGTCCGAGCTGGCTGCGCGCAACACACCGCGCTTTCAGGATATGTGCAAGGCGCTGAACATCTCGAATGACGATTTCATCCGCACCACCGAACCGCGTCACCATGCCTCCGTCGCGGAAATGTGGAAACGCATGCAGGATGCCGGCGATATCTATCTCGACAAATATGCGGGCTGGTACTCAGTGCGCGACGAGGCGTTCTATGCCGAGGACGAAACGACGCTGAACGATGATGGCGTTCGGGTCGGATCGCAGGGCACGCCTGTCGAATGGACGGAGGAAGAAACCTATTTCTTCAAACTCTCCGCCTATGAGGGCAAGCTGCTGGACCACTATGCGGCCAATCCGGATTTCATCCTGCCGCATGAGCGCCGCAACGAGATCACAAGCTTCGTCAAGAGCGGGCTGAAAGACCTTTCGATCTCGCGCACGACGCTGGATTGGGGCATTCCCGTTCCAGACGCGCCGGGCCACATCATCTATGTCTGGGTCGATGCGCTGACAAACTACATCACCGGCGTCGGTTTCCCTGACGAAGAGTCGGAAAAGTTCAAGCGCTACTGGCCTGCCAATGTCCATATGATCGGCAAGGATATTACGCGCTTCCATGCCGTCTACTGGCCCGCATTCCTGATGTCGGCTGGCGTGGCGCTGCCGCGCCGCATCTATTCGCACGGCTTCCTGTTCAACCGCGGTGAAAAGATGTCGAAATCGGTCGGGAATGTCGTCGATCCGTTCAATATGGCGGAACACTATGGCGTCGATCAGATGCGCTATTTCTTCCTGCGCGAGGTACCGTTCGGCAATGACGGCAGCTACAGCCATGAAGCCATCGTCAACCGCACCAATGCGGATCTTGCCAATGATCTCGGCAATCTGGCGCAACGTTCCCTCTCGATGATCAGCAAGAATTGCGACGGGCGTATTCCCGAACCGGGCGATTTCAGCGATGCCGACAAGGGGCTCATCGTCGCGGCGGATTCGATCATGGAGACAGCGCATGTGGAACTGGAAAGGCAGGCGCTTCATCGTGTGCTGGAGGCGATCTGGGCTGTCGTTGCCGATGCCAACCGCTATTTCGCCAGCGAAGAGCCCTGGGCGTTGAAGAAAACCGATCCGGAGCGTATGGCGACCGTGCTTTACGTGACGGCGGAAGTGCTGCGCCAACTCGCTATTCTGGCCCAGCCATTCATTCCGGCATCGGCCGGGAAACTGCTGGATCAGATCGGCATCGGCGATGAGCGCGGCTTCGATCAGCTCGGACCGGAGGAGCGTTTGCAGCCGGGGACCGAGCTTGGCGAATTGTCGCCGGTTTTCCCGCGTTATATCGAGCCGGAAACCAAGGCCGCATCATAGAAGGCAAGACCATGCTTATCGACAGCCATTGTCATCTCGATTTCCCGGATTTCGAGAGCGAACTCGATGCGATCGTTGACCGCGCCGTTACGGCTGGCGTCGGTGGCATGGTGACGATCTGCACGCATGTCCGCCGCTTCGAACGCATCCGCGCCGTGGCGGATCGCTTCGAAAATGTCTGCTGCTCGGTCGGCACGCATCCGCATTATGCCGAAGCAGAACGCGACGTGACGCTGGATGAGATCCTGACGCATGCAGCCGAGCCGCGTGTCATCGCTATCGGCGAGGCGGGGCTGGACTATCACTATGAGAAAAGTCCGATCCCGGATCAGGAGCACGGTTTCCGCATGCATATCGCTGCTGCGCGTGAGACGGGCTTGCCGCTCGTGATCCATAGCCGCGACGCCGACGACCATACCGCCCGCATTCTTGAAGAGGAAATGGCCAAGGGCGCGTTCAAGGCCGTGCTGCATTGCTTCACCGGCGGGCGCGATTTTGCCTTTCGCGGCGTCGAACTTGGTCTTTATGTCTCGTTCTCCGGCGTGCTGACCTTCAAGAAGTCTGACGAGCTGCGCGCCATTGCCGCCGATCTGCCTGCCGACCGCATTCTTGTTGAAACCGATGCCCCCTATCTTGCGCCGGTCCCCAATCGCGGCAAGCGCAATGAACCGGCCTATGTCGCCCATACAGCCAAGGTCCTTGCCGAAACGCGCGGCGTGAGCGAAGCCGGGATCGCCGACATCACGACGGCAAATTTCTTTCGCCTGTTCAGCAAGGCCGAAAGCTGCATGTCCCTGAAGGACCGGCCCACCGCATGACGCTTCGCTTCACCATACTCGGCTGTGGCGCCTCGACCGGCGTGCCCCAGATCGACGGGCGATGGGGCGAGTGCGATCCGTCCAACCCGAAAAACCGCCGCCGCCGCTGCGCGCTGCTGGTCGAACGCTATGACGGCGACAAGCGCACCGCGGTCCTCGTCGATACCGGCCCCGATATTCGCGAGCAGATCCTGGAAACCGGCGTGGACTGGCTGGACGGCGTTTTCTACACGCATGATCACGCCGACCATACGCATGGCATCGACGATCTGCGCATGATCTGCTACCGGCATCGCCAGCTCATCGACATCTATTGCACCGGCTATACATGCGCGATCCTTGAACAGCGTTTCGACTACTGTTTCGAGACGCAGGAGGGCAGTTCCTACCCGCCGATCATGAAGACGCATTCGATCGAGCCGGGCGAAGCGGTAATGATCGAAGGCGCGGGCGGGCCGATCACTGTCATCCCGTTCCGCCAGTTGCATGGCAACATCGAATCGCTCGGTTTCCGCTTCGGCAACGTCGCCTATTCCAGCGACCTGCACGATCTGCCCGAAGAAAGCCTGCCGCTGCTGATGGACCTGGATGTGTGGATCGTGGACGCACTGCGGCGCAGCACACACCCGAGCCACTTCTCGCTGGATGAAGCCCTGGAGTGGATCGGCCGCATCAAGCCCAAACGCGCAATCCTCACCCACATGCATATCGACCTTGATTATGAGACAACGCGCCGAAGCACGCCGGGCCACGTCGAGCCGGCCTATGACGGCATGCGGTTCGAGGTGGCGGAATAACATCTGGGCACAAGCGACAACTCTCAACATTTCCTTTCGCATATTCTTCTTGTCGTCCCGTCCAAGCGAAGCGCCGAGCCGGGAGCGGGGTAATGAAAGAAGGCAACACATTCGTCATTGCGAGCACCCGCAGGGTGAGCGGCAATCCAGTTGCAAATGCCGTGTCCGCCGCTGGATTGCTTCGTCGGCTCTGCCTCCTCGCAATGACGGCAAATGCTAAATAACAACGCCAATCCCTCCGCTGGACCACGTCCACGGAGTTTCGCTCATCGTCTCAAATCCACCCGCCCGGCAAATCCGGGGCAGGCGCGGGCAGCCGTGAGGCTGGGTCCGTATGGTTAGTGTGTCAGCCTCATGGCTGCCCACGCGCGGCGATATTATGGCATTCGTCCGGGC
>CAYOUP010000116.1:0-9356 GCA_964407125.1 uncultured Hyphomicrobiaceae bacterium
TCCTTCATCGGACGGCCTGCGAAACGGTTCCATTCCCCCGTACCATTCGGCGCTTGCACGACCGTTCCCTCGAACACGAAGATGTCGAGCGGCATCTCGCCGGATACGAGCTTATTGAGCATGGCCTTGAGATTGTCGCCCAGTTCCATTCCGAGCGAAGGATGCCAGAGGATATTGATGCCGAAATCCGTAACGAGATCGCAAGCGCTCGGCTCCTCGGCGTTGAGGAAGGACATCGTATTACCGGAACAGGCGCCGCCCTGGAGCCATAGAAGGTTCGCCATTATTCTCTCCCACAATTTTCTTTGCTTACGGTTTCCGCGCTATGTGCGACACTTGGTAGCAAGGTACGTGCCACTTTTGCGGGAGAAGAAAAAGTCGTTTAAAATCCTGTGGTTGACTTATAAACAACCGATAAACGCAGATGCGTAAAATTACGTATGTGTAAAGTAAGTTACGTGCCAACTGCAAAGCAAGCTAGCATTCTTGTGCGCAATGTCAGCCATTACGATTGCCGCAAACCGGACATTCCGTCTCCAGAAGCGTACCAAACCAGATGCCTTTACAGGACGAACACCAGTGTCCGGTGGTCTGCTCCTTCAACGCGCCGAGCATATCGGCCAGCTTGCTGTTGCCGAGATCTCTGAACGGGGTGGACCCGCCGGGAGGGCGAACGCGCGATTGCGGAAATTTCACGACGTCGGGGGACGCTTTCGAAGCCGCATCACGACCATACTCATCGTCACTTGTCATCATCGTCATGCCACAGGTTCGATGGAATAACGCCTGATCTTGTTTGCGAGACCGACACGCGAGAGTCCAAGCTCACGAGCGGCTTCGCTCTGGTTCCAACGATGACGCCGGAGCGCCGTCTTGACAAGCTCTTCTTCGAGCGCCTCGACTTTCTCCTTGAGCGTCACGCCAGAGATGGTCATGGCAGCTTTCGTTTCCGCACGCGATGACGGTCTTGCCGCGGCAATCTCCGGTGAAAGATGTTTTGCGGTCAGATAGCCGCCATCTTCGGTCATTGCGACGAGACGCCGGATTTCATTCTCCAGCTCGCGCACATTGCCGGGAAAGCTGTAATTCGACAGGGTCTCGATGAGATCGGAGCCAAGCCCCAATATGCGGCGTCCCATCGTCTGCTGGCAATTCTTGGCGAAAAATTCCGCAAGAACGGGAATATCGGCCGGGCGTTCACGCAAGGGAAGCGCGTCGAGCTGGAAGCCCTTGAGCCGATAGTAAAGATCCTGCCGGAAGACGCCCTTGGCAACAAGATCTTTCAGCTGCTTATTGCTTGCTGCGATGATCCTGACATCACAGACGGACACCTTGTCCGATCCGAGCGGCTTGACTTCGCCGTTCTGCAAAAAGCGCAGGAGACTGATCTGGAAGGATGGCGAAACGTCCGATATTTCATCCAGAAAGACCGTACCGCCATCGGCAGCGCGAAACAGTCCGAGACGATCACCGGCGGCGCCTGTAAACGCGCCGCGCGTATGGCCGAATAGCTCGGATTGCAAAAGCTCGTCGTTCATGCCTCCGCAGTTTTGAACCATGAGCGGACTGTGAGCACGCTTGGAATTGTAGTGAATGGCGCGCGCGATAAGCTCCTTGCCTGTCCCCGTTTCGCCCTGGATCAGGATAGGTAGCTCGGTCGTCGCGGCCCGCTTTGCAAGGGAGCAGAGCTCCGCCATCGCCTCGCTGACATAGACAAGCTTCTCGAACTGGCGCCATTCGATGTTCGCGCGCGGCATGCCTGCTCCGGTCAGAAGCGGCGAATCTTCATGAAACTTCAATTCACGGCTGAGAAGGCGGTGGCGGCGGGACAACTCGCGCGCTTCCAAAGCGCGTTTTACGACAAGACTGATTTGCTCGACATCGATCGGCCTTCGCAAATACTGGTAAATCGACGCCTGCTCGACAATGTTCCGCATACTCCCTTGCGCATCGGTTTCGCGGACCAGAATCCTTATGACATAAGGGTCTATGACGCGAAACTGACGCAGCAGCGAGACACCGTCCGTCTCGCCGAGGAACTCCTCGCAAATCACAAGATCAACATGCGCTTCCCTGGCGATTTCGACTGCATTTTTCGCAGCCGACGCGGTCAGAACGCGGTATTCATATTCCGCAATCAGCTCGTTGACCGCATCGGTCCATTCATAGAGCCGGGTCGAAACAAGCAATATGGTACCGTTTTCCATCGCACGCCCAATGAATATTAAGTAACTATTCAATATGCATATTTACTTAGCATTCAATGAGATTTTGCGCAAATGGATCGTGGAGATCAAGCCGTGTCCAGCAAATAGTAAACGGCTTATGAAGAAGGGACAGCAGCAAGCCCTGCAGAAATCCGGAATACCGGACAGACGAGCCTCGATCCCGGCGCTAATTCTCCATAATTCTCTATAATTCTCGCGTGTTTCCGCTAGCCTTCGGTCTTCTTGCCGCGCGCATAGGTCAGCAGCATGGAGATGATCACGACGCCGAAGACAACCTGCCGGAAAGTGTCGGCGGGCATGTCGAGGCCGAGCTGCGCGAAATAGCGCTGCGGCTGCACCACCGAGAGCATCGATTGCAGGATGGTGATCAGAATGACACCGGCGACGGTGCCGATATATTTGCCGCGGCCGCCGAGAACGTTGGTGCCGCCCAGAATGATGGCGGCGATGGTGGGCAGCAAATACGGATCACCCATGGCCTGATAGGACCGGTTGGCCCATCCGGCCAGCAGAACACCCGTGGCCGCCGCGCACGCGCCCGAGATCACGAAGACAATCAGGATCACCCGGCGCGTGTCGACACCGCTCAGGAACACCGCGCGCTCCTGGTTGCCGATGGCGTAGATCTGCCGCCCCAGGGTCGTGCGATTGAGCATGAACATGGTAGCGGCAGCCAGCACGATCCAGATCAGCAGAGGGTTCGGCATGCCGGGAACGAGATGGCCGACCGTCAGTTCACGCATGAACGGGGTCGCCCGGTCCTGCGGCGCGAAGCCGCCGGTATGATAGACCATCAACCCTTGCGCAACGGCGTTCATGCCGAGGGTAAAAATCATTGCCGGAGCGCGCAGATAGGCCACGCCAAGTCCATTGATGAGACCGATGGCGGCCCCGCACAATATGCCGAACGGAATGGCGAGGGGCACCCCCAGTTCGGGGCCCAGAATGCCGGTTGCGCCGGTCGCCATCATGCCGCCGACGGCAATCGTCCAAGGGATGGAGAGGTCAATGTGCCCGAGCAGGATGACCAGCATCACGCCGGTGGCCACGACACCGAGAAACGAAGCCACATGAAGTTGTTGCACCAGATAATCCGGCGACAGGAATGCCGGCTTGGCCATGGCGCCGATCAGAAGGATCACGACGATGCAGGCAAAGGCGATCACGGTCGCCCGGTCGAATTGCCTGAACAAGATTTTCAGCACTCTCATCGCCCGCAGTCCTACCTGTACAGATCCAGCTTGTTCTTGATGCGCAGCACGCGCAGCGAACCGATACTGACGGCGACCAGCAAAACGATGCCGACGAACAGCGGCTGCAGAACCGGATTGATGTCGAAGACAATCAGCAGGTCACCGACGGTGCGCATGACGAAGGCGCCGAAAATCGAGCCGATCGCGCTGCCGACGCCGCCGAACAGCGAGGTGCCGCCGATCACCACCGCACCGATCGAATTAAGCGTATAGTCGTTGGCGATCGCCATCTTCGCCGCGCCCGAATAGGTGACTGCGGTCAAGAGCAGGCCGGCAATCGCCGCGAACAGGCCGGATAGTGCGAAAGCCAGCACCCTGGCCCGGCCAATGGGCACGCCGGACATGTAGGCCGCCTGCTCGGCAGAGCCGATGGCGTAAGCCGCTCGGCCGAGCACCGAGCGGCGATAAGGCATCCAGATGAACAGGACGACCAGCAGAAGCAGGATCGCCGAATGCGGCACCGCAAGGGTGGACCGCGTCATGAAGTCGGCCAGCTCGAAATTGACCGATCCGCCCGGCTGCGGGCGCAGTGCCAGGGCGATGCCGAAATAGACGGCGCCCATGGCGAGGGTGACGATCAATGGCTGAAGGCGGCCATAAACGATGATGATGCCGTTGATGGCGCCGCATATCAGCCCAACGAGGAGCACGACAATGATGCCGAACGCCGTGGAAATGGGATCGCCCAGCACGATGGTCGAGGCCAGGCAATTGGTCAGCACGAACACGGCGCCAACTGACAGATCAAGGCCGCCGGTCAACACCGGCAATGTCTGCGCCATGGCGACCAGGGCCAGCAGCGCGCCCTTGTTTGCGGCGGTGTTGATGACGTTGGCAGTCAGCCCCACCGGCTGTTTCCAGCCATAGACAGCGAGCATGACGGTGAAGAGGGCAGCGGCCAGCAGGATACCGCGCTGGGCAACCGACAGGCGCAGTCTGAACCAGGAGCGCCGCTGGCCGGGCTCAATCGTTTCGACCGGGGCGCTGCTCATGTCGCCGCCTCCTGAGCCTGCGCCGCCAAGGCCGCCTCCCGCGCTTGGGCCGCCAACGCCACCTCGTCCATACCGGCGGGCAGGTTGAGGGCCGCGGAGACGAGGTTGGTCTCGTTGAGCTGGTCCCCGGCAAGCGTGCGGACCACGGCGCCGCCATACATGACCAGAACACGGTCGCAGCAGCCGATCAGCTCGTCATAGTCGGTGGAGTAGAACAGGATGGCCGCGCCTTCGGCCGCCAGGCGCTGCAGGAGCTGGTAGATTTCCTGCTTGGTGCCGACATCGATACCGCGGGTGGGATCGTTAAGCAGAATGATGCGGGGGCGGGTCATCAGCCATTTGCCGATGACCACCTTTTGCTGGTTGCCGCCGGACAGCGAGGCAACCGGAATATCGATGCCGTCCGAGCGGATCTTGAGAAGATCGACCATTTCATCGATTGCCGCTTCCTCGGCCTTCAGATCGACGACGCCATAGTGGCTGACCTGCTCGACGGCGGCGAAGGACAGGTTTTCGCGCACGGTCATGGGCAGCATGAGACCTTCGTTCTTGCGATCCTCGGGGATCAGGGCCATGCCGATCTCGTCCGACTTGGCGCGTTTGGGGCTCGACAGATGGACAGGCTTGCCGGCGACCTCGACCGAACCGGTCGTTCCGATCAGTGTGCCGAACAGACCGAGCAGCAATTGCCGCTGCCCCTGCCCGTCCAGACCGCCGAGGCCAACGATCTCACCGGGCCGGATTTCAAGATTGATGCCGTTCAGCTCGCCTAACCACGAAAAGTCGCGAATCCTGAGCACGGGGGGAATGTCCGGCTTCTTTTCGGCCTTGGGCGGAAACACGCTTTCATATTCACGCCCGATCATCATTTCGACGACAGCATTGTCGGACTTGGTTCCGGCCTTGAACGTTTCCACTTTCTGGCCGTTGCGATAGACCGTGCACGTGTCGGCAAGTTCGGCAATCTCGTGCATCCGGTGTGAGATGTAGATGACCGCCATGCCTTCCTCGCGCAGCTTGTGCAGCATGGTAAAGACCTTCTCGACATCGGCGGCGGTCAGCGCCGAGGTGGCCTCGTCGAGAATGAGAATCTTGGGATTGCGGGCCAGGGCCTTGGCGATTTCGACCATCTGGCGGCGCGATAGCGGCAGCTCCCGGATCGTGGCCGAGGGGTGGATGCTCTCGCCGCCGACACGCGCGAGCGCCTCTTCGGCCATGCGGCGCTGGGCGCGAAAGTCTATCAGGCCGAAACGGCCCGGCGGGCGGGTGATGCCGATATTATCGGCGACGGTCAGGTCCGGAAGCAACGACAATTCCTGAAAGATGCAGGCTATCCCTGCGTCGTTTGCCTCGGTGGGGTTGGCGAATTCAACCCTCTGGCCATCGAGTTCGATCGTGCCCGAATCGGGCTTCACGACGCCGGAAAGCACCTTGATGAGCGTCGACTTGCCGGCGCCGTTCTCGCCGAGCAGTGCATGAATGGACCCGCGCTGCGCCTCGAACTGCACGTTTTCAAGCGCACGGACACCGCCATAATGTTTGGTGATGCCCGACATGCGCAGCAGCGGTGTAGAGCTGGAATCTGCCACGAGTAGAACCCCATAAAAAGACGCCGCCGGAGGATATTACCACCGGCGGCGCCCTAAGCGCGTAAATTATTAGTTGTTTTCACCGGTCTGCGCGGCAATCTCTTCGGCGGTGAAGCCGATGTTGCAGGCTTCGAAGTTGTTACCCGCAAAGAAGCTGCCCGGCAGTTCCGGGAAGACTTCGGTGCCTTCCTTGAACGGCGAGGTGGAGATCGAGGTCGGCAGCGCGATGCTCTGCGGGATGACTTCACCCTTGAGCGCCGCGATGGCGGTCTTGATCGTTACCGATGACTGTGCAGGGCCGGTACCACCGGACTGGCATTCCAGTTTCTTTTCATTGCAGATCATGCGGAAGGCATTTTCGGTCTCACCGGAAATCGGTGCGGTGAACTTGCCTGCGTCGAGCATGGCCGTAGCCGTACCCTGCGAACCGCCCTGCACATAGATGCCGTCAAAGACGCCGCCTGCCGCGATGGCGTCGGCGGTGACTTTCTGAGCGTCGCCCGGAGCCCAGTTGCCGACAACGTCGGTCACTTCGACCTCCCGTCCGGAAGCGTCGATGACTTCATGGAAGCCGGTATCGCGGGCGATGTCGACCGGCTGGCCGGCCGGTCCGCGCACATGCAGGAACTTGGCCGGATTGGCGTCGGTCTTGGACAGCAGGAACTCCGCAGCGGCGCGGCCGAGGCCCGTCTGGTCGACGTTGATGGCGATCTGGTTCGGATCGTCGATCACGTTGTCAAAGCTGAGGACGACGACATTGGCGTCGTTGGCCTTTTTGACCACCGAGCCGAAGGCGGCAGTGTTGTTGGCGTTGATGATGATGGCATCAAAGCCCTGGTCGATGAAGTTGTTGGCTGCGGCGATCTGGGCGGCGATGTCTTCGCCAACCGAAATAACCTTGAACTCCGAGATATCCTTGGCGACGTCGGGCTGCTCGGCATAGGCCTTGGCAACCGCGATCATCTGCACACGCCAGTCATTGGCGATGAAACCGTTGACGAGCGCAATCTTGAATGGCGCCTTGTGGGCCTCCCATTTGAAGTATTTGGTGTCTGCGGACGTGGGTGCGAAGCACGCCGGATCAGCACCAGGTCCCGAAACGACCTCGGGTCCGGCCATAGCCGTACCGCCATATACGCCTGCAACAACCAGGCACGCGCCCATGGCAAAGGCATTGCGTATGTATTTTCTCGGTATCATTGAACGTCCTCCCTCGACGTTTACGTTATAACGCGGCTTTAATGGCCGCTACTGTGCACCCTCTGGCAAAAGGAGCGCATTCTGCTTGTATCATCACTTAAATAAGTGTTCCGTAAAGCCAACTATTAGCTAATATTAGCTACAATGCAACTGATGATATTATCAACCTTGCTACCGCTGCAAGACTCCATGATAACATTCAGTTGCCTCCCTATATCGCTTTGTCGGTTTTTCGTTTTGATCAGCACTCTCAGCTTACGGTCGAATTCCTATCCGTTCAATAGATATGTATACGTTGTGACATACCCTAGCTATTTTATTACGCAGCCGTGATAGTTCATACCTGTCGCTCTGAAAATCAAGCCGGTGCGATTCTCGACGTATACATTGATTATCGCGCGTGATGGCTGACGGCAGCCAAATCGCTTTATCTCCCGGAAAGAAGATCCATAAGCGCCAGCGCGACGACCTCGGTCGCCTTGTGGAGATCGTCGAGTTTCAGCTTTTCATCGGCGCGGTGGCCATTCGCTTCGAGCAGCGTGCGCGGTCCCGCGCCGTAAAGCACCGTTGGAATACCGGCCGCCGAATACAGCCGCGCATCGGTATAAATCGGCACGCCTTTCGTCCCGACAGCTTCGCCGAGCACTTCCGCGCCGCGCCTTTGAATGATTTTGGCGAGCTTGTCCTGGCCGGGAATGGGAATGAAGGGCGCGGCAAGCAAAATGCGGCGTGTTTCGACCGAGATACCCTGATAATTTGCAGCCGCCGTCCTGATGACGGTGCAGAGCTCGGCCTCGGCCTGATCGGGGCTTTCCTCCGGCGTGATGCGGCGATCGATGCGGAATGTCACCTTGTCGGGCACCACATTGGTGTTGATGCCGCCCGAAATCAGCCCGACGGTCAGGCCCGGCGCGCCGATCCCCGGCAAGGGCGAGACGCGCTCGCGCAAGGCATGGCGCAGGCCGTAAAGCGCACTGAGGATACTCGTCGCCGCTTCCAGCGCATCGGCCCCGCTTTCGGGCATCGCCGCGTGAGCGGATTTTCCGACGACTTCGACTTCCAGATGCAGGCAGCCATTATGCGCAGTGATGACATCATAGGCGAAGCCCGCCGAAATGGCGTAGTCCGGTTTCGACAGACCTTGCTCCAGAATATAGCCCGGCCCGATCGCGCCGCCCGCCTCCTCGTCGTAAGTCAGATGCAGCTCGACCGTTCCGCCAAGCGCAGCGCCTTTTTCCGCCGCCTGCTTCAGCGCGAGCAGGGCAAAGCCGTAAGTGGCGAAATCCGATTTCGAAACGGCGACGCCGCGCCCATACATGAAGCCGTCGCGGATTTCGGCCCCGTAAGGATCGGCGGTCCAGCCCAGCCCCGGCGGCACCACATCACCATGCGCATTGAGCGCGATCACCGGCCCGTCGCCGAATCTTTCGCGGACGATCAGGTTGGTCGCCGAGATCATGCCGTTTTTCTCGACCAGCTCCCGCGGCACTTCATGGCGCTCGACCGTAAAACCCAGTGCTTCGAGACGTTCGGCGGCTTTTTCCGCATGGGCACGGCAGTCGCCGGGCGGATTGTCGGAGGGCACGCGAACCAGCTCGGCGAGAAACTCTGTCTGCGCGCTCTGCTGCGACGCCAGATAGTTGCGAATGATGCGATCGGTTTCGCCGTTCATGGTCCGGGCTCCGTCCGTGGTCTGAAAGTCTCGATGAAGCGCTGGAGAACTTGCGCGCCCGCCTCGACATCCGCTGTTGCGGTGTGTTCGTCAGGATGATGGCTGACACCCTCGCGGCAACGTACGAAAATCATGCCGATATCGGTGATGTCGATCATCGCCATGCCGTCATGGCCCGCGCCGCTCGGCAATTCCAGAACCGGATAGCCCGACGCCTCGATTGCCGCAGCCAGTTGCTCGCGCAGCCAAGGGGCGCATTGCGCCGTTCCGCGTTCATGCGTCTTCGCAACCTTCAAACGAAGGTTTCGCCGCGCCGCGATCTCCTGAAACGCTTCGGTCACTCTTGCGATGGCGTCTTCGCGGATCTGGTCTTCCTCCGCCCGGACTTCAGCCGAAAAAATGACGCGCCCCGGAATGACATT